>JAJRZL010000267.1 GCA_024275255.1 Candidatus Zixiibacteriota bacterium
AAGTCACCCTGAGCGGAGTCGAAGGGTGTTTGAAAGAAAATGTTGAGGTTTTTCAACAAACCCTTGCGGATGAGTCACTCGACACCTCAGATTATAATCCAACCATTTATCCGCAGCATATCGAACTTCTACCCTATTTCTCGGTCAGGAGGACCGTCATACTCAAATGGAAGTGGTCCAAGTTTTCGCATGGGACGTTCACGTGTCATCTCTTCGTAGGCATGTGCCAGCAATCCGGGAACACGTGAAATAATAAAGAAGCCTTTCCCCAGTCGCCAGTCAAACCCCATATCGGAAATGACTGCGCCGATAGCGCCATCAACATTTATCGGCAGTTTTCGCCCCAGTTTTTCTTCAAGAGCATGTTCCAGCGCCTTGCATAATTCGATATGTTTGCCGCTGTAACCATGACGATTGGCAATTTCAAACAGTTTCCCTGTGCGCGGATCAACATTATGCAGCCGATGCCCAAATCCCGGCATACGCTTTTTATTCGATTTCAGCCAATCGACCAACTCCGCAGCGATTTTATTGACATCATCACCCTTCTGTGCCCATTCCTGCAGAATCTTTGCGCACTGTTCAATTGCTCCCCCATGAGTATCACCTATCACCAAAACCCCACCGGCAATAGCTGCATTCAGCGAATTGCCTCCAGACACGACCGTCCGTGTACCCAGCACCGATGGCGGCGAGGCTCCATGATCAACGGAGGATACCAGTATTGCATTCATCAATGCGGCTTCCGCTTTTCCCGGCAGTTCCCCTTTCAAAACAAGGTACACTGTCTCTGCATAGGACAATTTGTCCATTATATCAGTAATATTATACCCGCGCACACGAATTTTACCGGGACCGATATTCGTAATAGCTGTTTTCCAGGTATCTTCTGCCACAACATCACCTATCTATTTAATATATTTAATTCTATTATTCTGCTTGCGTAGAATCATACTTGACAGCCACCGACCGCACAAATGAGAGCCACAAGGTTTGAAGGCTGTCTGGCGAAATGTTATAAATACTCCCGGTTGCTTTTTCAAAGTCTTTTTCCGGGGAGATATATAGTCGTTTGAAAGTCTGCATCCCATACGTATATACCAAATAATCGACAAACGAGGCTGCCTCGGCAGACTGGAGCCGCTCCTCGTTGCTGTTGACAAGGGTATCATTTGCCAGTTTTGTCAGCGGGACATACATGTTATCATCAATAAGTTTCAAGACCAGTTGATGGTAATTTTGGCCTGAAAAATCAAGCAACGCAATAATGCCTTCCCGGAGAAATTTGAATGTCGGCTCCTGCGGTATCCATCGGGGAATAAGATATTGCAATAACGGGGGACCATAGAAACTTGGAATCCAAAAATGAATAGCATCGTCGGTGGCGAAAGGATATTCTTTCCCGGTCATTTGCTGACCCTGCCCATAGCCGGTATAGAAATATATCCTGATAGTATCAGGAACCGGAATTTGCAGAAATTGACAGGAACGGCGTAAAATAGTTTGGTATCCCCGCGCAACATCATAAAATGTACCCTTCAGGGGATGGTCAGGCGGGTAAATTATTTGTATGCCGTCATACGAATAGATTTCCCAGTTCGTATATGGAGCCGGGAGCTGGCTGACTATGCTGTTTTTCTCTACCTGTTCTTTCTTTTTATCACTTTTTGAACATCCCAAAAGGGCAATCAGTACCATTCCGAGAATAGAGATACTGAAAAGTCTTTTCAAAATACACCTCGTCCCGTTATTGATTTTCCTTCACATTACCCCATATAACCCGGAAGTCAATATATCCGTCTGGAGGATAGCTGTCAAATAGTTATACTTTTCACAAATCAACTTGACTTGGAGGAGTTCTTTAACGATATTTTCTTAACTTGTGACAGGTGTGGCTATTTAAGGTCAATAATGTGTTGTTTTCACACCTGCCGGGCACAACGACAATGGATGACGACAAGGTGCTTGAAGGACACGCCGGTGTTAATGACAGATGCGAAACGACAATTTGAAGTCCCCTCTCTTTCAAAACGTGTACTTACCATTGTCGGTGGGTATGGCAGTGGCAAGTCGGAAGTCTCGGTCAATCTTGCACGGTTTTTAGCGGAAACGACTAACAAACCGATTGCTATTGCCGACCTTGATATTGTCAATCCTTACTTTCGTTCGCGAGAAGCCACGACCCGGCTGGAAAAACTCGGCATCGAGGCAATTGTTCCTCGTGGCGGTCAGTTCTATGCCGATCTTCCCATTATCCTGCCGGAAATAAAATCGGCAATTGAAGGGTACGAGGGTACTCTCATTCTGGATGTTGGTGGTGATGATGCCGGAGCACGGGTCCTTAGTTCTCTTGCGGATGCCTTTATTCCCGGTGAGTATGAAATGCTGCTGGTAGTGAATGTGAACCGTCCCTTTACAAAAGATATCCCCAGCTCAAGGCAACTTATTAGCAGAATCGAAGACTCCTCACGCTTAACATTCACCGGGTTAATATCAAACAGTCACATGATGGAGCATACAACCACCGACACCATCCTCCAGGGTGTTCAGGTTGCTGAAGAACTCAGTCGTGCGACGAATCTTCCATTGGTTTTTGTTTCCGTGACACAAGATATTTTAGAGAAAATACATCCTGAACAGTTGCAGACACCTGTCCTTTCCCTCGACAGGTACTTGTTGAAACCGTGGGAAAGAAAAACAAACAGCAATTCATCAACAGGTTAAACAGAGGATTAGTGAATGCCGGGAATACGGATAGATAAAAATCATTGCAAAGGCTGCGAGATATGCGTGCGAGCATGTCCGCAGGGAATAATCTCCATGTCAAAAGATATCTCCGTCCGGGGATACTTTTACGCACAACTACATGAGCCATCGCGATGCCTCGGATGCCGTATTTGTGCTATTGTATGTCCGGATGTTGCTATTGAAGTATTAGCACATGGAACGGTTTTTAACCTGATAGATTATTGAATAGTCGGAGAATAAATGACCTATGGCTAAAATACTGATGAAAGGCAACGAAGCAATTGCCGAGGCTGCGGTCAAGGCTGGTGCGCAGGGATATTTCTGCTACCCGATTACACCGCAGTCTGAAGTGGCTGAATACATGTCCAGACGGATGCCGGAACTGGGACGAGTATTTCTGCAAGGGGAAAGTGAAGTTGCTGTCGGGAACATGTTATTCGGAGCCGCTTCTACCGGTTTGCGCGTGTTTACTACTTCTTCAAGCCCCGGCATTTCTCTTATGCAGGAAGCAATTTCATACATGGCGGGAGCGCAGCTTCCGGCAGTTATTGTCAATATCATGCGCGGTGGTCCAGGATTGGGTGGTATCCTGCCCGCTCAGTCAGATTATTTCCAGGCGGTCAAAGGTGGCGGTCATGGCGATTATCGTCTGCTTGTCCTGGCGCCTTCAACGGTTCAGGAAGCTGTGGACCTGATGATGCTTTCCTTCCATCTGGCTGACAAATATCGTAACCCGGTTATGATGATTGGTGACGGCATGATCGGACAAATGATGGAAGCGGTGGAGTTTCCTGACGAATACAAAGAAGACCCTCTCCCCCCCAAGGACTGGGACCTTACCGGTGCAAAGGGACGGTCACCACGGGTGGTGAAGTCATTATTCCTCGATCCGGTCAAATTGGAAGACAACTCCTGGTTGCTGCATGAAAAATACGAGCGGATGAAACGTGAAGAAGTCCGTTACGAGTTATATAAAGTATCAGCAAAAAATAAAATTCTCATCATTGCGTATGGGACCATGGCTCGTATTTGCCAAACCGCTATTGATGAACTGGAACAGGAAGGGATTTCGGTCGGGTTGTTTAGACCGATAAGCCTCTTCCCCTTTCCTGAAAAAGAAATAAAAAAAGAAGCATCTAAGAAAAATATTCAGACAGTATTAACGGTAGAAATGAGTACTGCCCAGATGATGGAAGATGTGGAACGAGCGGTGCTTGGTGCCAAACCGATGGCATTTTTTGGACACACCGGCGGAATCGTTCCCACTCCCTAAGAAGTCAAAAATAAGGTGAGAGAACTGGTCGGTGGTACTCGCAAGCGATCCACCTCACGTGGGAAAAAGAAATGAGAGTGTGATGGCAAACCATAGCAATACGATATTTTCACGACCCGAAGCATTATACGATACCGTTACCCACTATTGCCCCGGATGTACTCATGGCGTTATACATCGGCTGGTAGCTGAGTCGCTCGATGAACTGGGGGTGCGGGAACGAACGGTAGGAGTTGCCCCGGTAGGGTGTTCCGTGCTGGCGTATAATTATATCAACTGTGATTTCATGGAAGCGGCTCATGGTCGCGCCCCGGCACTGGCAACCGGTTTCAAACGTATGCGTCCGGATATGATAGTATTTACCTATCAGGGTGACGGAGACCTGGCATCAATCGGAATGGGGGAAATTGTCCATGCCGCCAACAGGGGTGAAAAGATAACGGTCATCTTTGTAAATAATGCTATCTACGGCATGACCGGAGGACAAATGGCTCCAACCACCCTTGCCAACCAGATAACTACTACATCTCCAAATGGAAGAAACGTAACTGATACTGGGTATCCCATTCGCATTGCGGAATTGTTAGCAACCCTGCAAACACCGGGATACATTGAACGGGTAGCGGTTCATACTCCTCAGCATATTATTCATGCAAAAAAAGTAATCCGCAGGGCATTTAAGTACCAGGTGGAAAACCGCTGTTTCAGCCTGATTGAGGTATTATCGACCTGCCCGACGAACTGGGGATATACACCAGGAGAAGCAATCAAATGGCTCGAGGATAACATGAGACCATACTTCCCGCTTGGTTGTTTTAAGACTCCCGATGTAAAGGAGGTCCGGTAATGGAACAATACGAAGTCATGCTTGCCGGGTTCGGCGGACAGGGAATTATGACAGCCGGACAATTGATTGCGTATGCCGGTATCAAGGAAGACAAACAAGTAGCATGGATACCCTCGTATGGTCCGGAGATGCGCGGTGGGACAGCATATTGTACGGTGGTATTGTCCGATACCCGAATTGGTTCTCCTATTGTCACCAATCCCCGTTGTATCTGTGTTTTTAACCGCCCGTCGTTTGACAAGTTCGGACCAAAAGTAAAACCGGGGGGATTGTTTATCGTCAACAGCTCGCTTATCAATGTTACCAGTGACCGTACCGACTTCATCCAGTTACTGGTTCCAGCCAATGAAATGGCACTAAAAGCTGGTAATGGGAAAGCGGCAAATATTGTCATCCTCGGAGCGTTTATCGGGGCATCGGGAGTACTCAAATACGAAACGGTACGAGAGACATTGATTGAAAAATTAGGGAAAAAGAAAGAATACCTTGATTTGAATTTACAGGTTCTTGAAGAGGGCTATAATCTGGCATTAGAAACTATAGGTCAGAAGGACAGGGTATGAATCACGATTTAAGTAAATTGCCGGAAATAATTGACCGTTACCCGAAGAAACCGCAATCGCTTATTGCTGTTCTTCAGGACATCCAGAAAGAATATCACTATCTTCCTGCTGAAGCGCTCAAAGAAACTGCCAAAGCATTAGAAGTCCCGTTGAGTAAAGTATTTTCGGTATCGACATTTTATAATGCGTTCAGCCTGACTCCGAAAGGTGACAAAGTTATCCGTATCTGTATGGGCACTACCTGTCACATTCGGGGAGCAAAACAGATTCTTGAGCAGCTCGAACATAAGCTCGACATAAAAGCCGGTCAGACTACCAAAGATTTGAAATATACCGTTGAGGTGGTCAACTGTGTGGGAGCGTGTTCCATGGCGCCGGTTGTAATCGTAAATGAAAAATACTACGGCGGAGTAAAAGTAAGTGAAACCAAAAAATTATTACGGGGAGGTTGACAGAAATGCGTCTTGAAAAACCTGCCCAACTTACCAGGCTTCGCGAACAACTGACCGCAGAAGATAAAAAAATAACCAAGAAAATAATGGTTTGTTGCGGTCCCGGATGCCTTGCCAACGGGGCTGCCAATATCGTTGCCGAGTTCCACAAAATCCTCAAGAAAAAACGGATTAAGGGATTTTCGCTTGAAGCCGTCAAAGAGACCGGCTGTCATGGTTTTTGCCAGCAGGGACCTTTGGTAGTGATAGAACCAAAAGGAACCTTTTACACAAAGGTAAAGCCAAAAGATGTAGAACAGATTATAGAGACATCAATTCGTAAAGATTCCGTTGTTGAGAACCTGCTTTACGATGACCCCGGAAACGGGCACAAAATAGAACGGTACCAGGATATTCCGTTCTATGCCCATCAACAACGTATCGCCCTTCGCAATCTTGGTCATATTAACCAGTATGACATACGGGATTATATCATTGCCGGCGGGTACAAAGCAATGGCAAAAGCCCTGAGCAAAATGAAGCCGGAGAAGATAATCGAAGAGGTAAAGACTTCCGGGCTTCGCGGTCGTGGTGGTGCCGGGTTCCCCACCGGGCGTAAATGGGAGACCTGCGCCAAAGCCGAGGATACTCCTCATTATGTTATCTGTAACGGTGACGAAGGTGACCCCGGTGCCTTTATGGACAGGTCTATCATGGAAGGCGATCCTCATTCGGTGCTGGAGGGAATGATAATCTGTGCCTATGCGGTCGGTTCTCATGAAGGATACATTTATGTTCGTGAAGAATATCCCCTCGCAGTGGAGAATTTGCAACTGGCAATAAATCAGGCAACTGAATATGGTCTTCTTGGAGACAATATTCTGGGAACAGGCTTTTCGTTCACTATTCATATTAGTCGTGGT
>JAJRZL010000268.1 GCA_024275255.1 Candidatus Zixiibacteriota bacterium
GTTTGCTTACCACCCTTATAGAAACATTATAGCTTGAAATAACGTAATGAACAATATAACGATACCGGAGGTAACCAAATAATGAAATTGTCTGACAGACAACAGAATGGAGTTATCATTTTAGAGCCGAGAGGGAAAATAATGGGCGGTCCCGATGCCACTCTCCTGTATGATAAACTGCATGAAATTATCGAATCCGGGAATAAGCAGGTAGTTATCGATCTGTCAAAAGTTGACTGGATGAACTCCACCGGGTTAGGGATATTGATTTCGAGCTACACGACCCTCCGCAACAATAACGGAGAGCTCAAACTTGCCAATATCACTGATAAGATCCAGTCCCTGTTGACAATTACCAAGTTGGTAACTGTTTTTGATTCGTATGATTCCGTTGATGATGCGGTAAAAGCATTCAAGTAATTGGTGATATGCGCATATATTGACCAAACAAGAGAATGATAGGGCAGGTGAATCACAAGAAAGCCTGCCTTTTTTATGGAGTACATATATGGTACAAAAACCCGTCATATCGGGAAATAAAATCACGATTCCTTCCAATCTCGAATATTTAACCGATGTCGATAATTTTATTGAAAGCACCCTTCAAAGTTACGGCACGGACGAATCAACGATAGCTGATATCGCTATTTCCGTTTCAGAATTGGTAAACAATGCCATTGAGCACGGAAGTAAGTCCGGGACCGCAAAAGAAGTGACTGTTGAAATAAACCGGCAAAACGACAAGGTGCAAATTCGGGTACGCGACCGGGGGAACGGATTTGACCCTGAGCAGCTTGATGACCCGCTTGCTGATGAAAACCTGCTGAAAGAAGTCGGGCGTGGTATTTTTATTGTAAAATCCCTTATGGATTCGGTTGATATACAAACCAGTGATAAGGGAACAACTATTACGATTACCAAGGCGATTAAATAACACAAACCGAACCGGAAGGTGGCCTGAATCTCTGACGTTATGAACGTTGAGTTAATACAAGCGATAGTCGCATTGCTTACCGGAGGGTTTCTTGCGTTTCTGGCAATGACCATTATACGCGATAACCTCACCAGTAAACTAAATCGCGTTACCGCAGCAATGCTGTTTTTTGCGTCGCTGGGACCACTGTTCATGGCATTGGGAGCGATTATCAGGCAGTCCCCCACGGCATCCATCGGTTTCGAAGACTCGACAGTATTTCATCTCAGTTATCTTTGGGAGTTTTTCTTCCCACTTTTATTGCTGTTCTCATGGATATTCCCCGACGACCGGTTGCAGCATTTCAAACATACCCGTTTACGATACCTGATATTCATCCCTCCTGCATTGCACCTGATGTTGCTATTGTTTTTTCACCAATTAATCAAGGTTCTGGATTCATTACAAATTGTCCCCAAGGATGAAGGGTTTTCCAGTATTATCCTTGTCCCCTTGTCACAATTGTTTTCATATACAATTCTTGCGTTAAGTTTTATCCGCACGTACCAGTTTACCATATTCGGACTACTGAATATCCTCTACCTGCTGGTTGCTTTTTACTTTATCGAGTCCGGGAGAAAACTGGCAGCCCATGCCCGTTTGAGTACCCAGACGCTTGTAGTCTATCATGGCTTACGCTTGAGCATTGTTGTATATATTATCACCCTGATTATCGCCATGTTCAAGCCGGAGCTTATTTCAGACACAACCAAATCATTTCTATACCTGTTATCCGGTGTCATTCTTGTCATCACCTTCACTTATGCCACCTTGCGATACCAGTTTCTCGATGTTCGCCTACGGTTTCGGCAGTCGTTTGTCTATTCTATCACGTCGGCGCTGCTGGTCGGTACCTATATTGTCCTTGTTGTGCAGTCACGTCATTTTCTCCAGCCGCTTTTTGGCGCACAGACAGAAATACTGAGCTACGCCTTTATCATTATCATTTTGCTGATATTCCAGCCGGTAAATAATGCCATTGATAATCTGATTCAATCGCTTTTTATTCGTACCCGGACCGACCATCGCAACATTATTGAGCGTTTTTCCAAGCAGGTCATTTCATTGTTCGACCCGGTAAAGTTACGCCGAATCATTGAAGAAACGCTCAAAACATTCCTCATGGTTGATAAGGTATATTTTATTCTTTACGATGACGACATCGAAGAATATTCCCTCATGCAAAGTGAGGATTTCCCCCGCCGGGTAGCTCTGAAACGTGACGACCTCCTGCTTCGTGGTATTAACCTGCTGGAGTCGCCGACCTATCTTCATACGCTCGCTGACTTTATGACAGATTCCGAGCTGGCATCTATTTTCAAAGAACTCCGCGTAAAACTTATTCTTCCCCTGAAAGATGCCGAGCATCTCCTCGGCTGCCTGGCATTAACCGATAAAGTGGCGGGCTATCGATATTCAGCAGATGACATGAACCTGCTTGGTGTATTGTCCAATCAA
>JAJRZL010000269.1 GCA_024275255.1 Candidatus Zixiibacteriota bacterium
TGGCAATAACGGTAAACAGTCCCAGCGGTTCTTTTTGTGATAACGGCTGCAGGGAAACTTCACCGGAAGCAATGTCAGCGCTTTTCAGGTGCAAGGAAGTAACTTCTACTTTGTATATCGTTGTATCAAGTTGATACATCCGAACCAATTCGTTGCTAACCGCCTGTTCCGCAGACATTCCTCCGGCAGAAACCAACAATGGCAGTAACACCATGAGACAGGTAATGATATACTTCATTTTTTCCTACCTCTTGATATTATTAGCAACCCCTGCCATATCATCAGCGGTTTGAATTGCTTTCGAGTTTATTTCGTATGCACGCTGGGCAACAATCATGTCCACCATCTCATCGACTACTTTCACATTGGACATCTCCAGGTATCCCTGGTCAATCTCACCCAAGCCGTTTTGTGATGGGATATCCGTAATCGGTGTACCGGACGCACTGGTCGGAACCAGTAAGTTCCTGCCAATTGCCATCAACCCGGCAGGATTCACGAAACGCGCCAGCTCAATCTGTCCTACCTGTGTCGGCTGTGATTGTCCCGGCTGGAGCACTTCAATCGTTCCATCTCTTCCAATCGAGATGGCTGTTGCATCCGAGGGAATGGTAATTGCCGGGTCAAGATAATACCCGTCACTGGTAACTATCTGACCATCGGCTGAAAGTTTGAACGCCCCATCACGGGTATAAGCAATGGAACCGTCAGGATGCTGGATTTGGAAAAACCCATCACCACTTATTGCCAGGTCAAGCGGATTTCCGGTAAGTTGTAATGTCCCCCCGGTGTACTGGCGAACAGTTGCTGAGGCTCTGGTTCCATACCCGATAGCAAGACCTGATGGCACTTCTGTGCCCACTGACGAAGCTGTGCCGGCTCGGCGGTAGTTCTGGTACAATACATCCTGAAATTCCACTTTGCTTTTCTTAAAGCCAATGGTATTGACGTTTGCCAGGTTGTTGGCGATGTTATCAACATTCATCTGCTGGGCAACCATACCACTGGCTGCAGTGCGCATCGCCTTAATCATGTTTACCTCCTATGTCAAACAACTATTATCTTATCCTTTTCCGCCAACATGCCTGAACAGGTTGGCGAGAGAATCATCCTGACTCTGGATAGCTTTTGCGTTGGCTTCGTACGTGCGGTAGGAAACAATCATATTAACCATTTCATCTACCACATCGACATTTGAAGCTTCAAGATATCCCTGCTGGATTGTCGCCTTATCCACTGAAATAAGCTCGGTCCCTTCGGGAACAACCCATAGAGAACGTCCTATTTTTTGCAGACTATCCAAGTTGGCAACGGTAACGGGGATAATTTTTGAAACAACAGTACCATCGACATCGACGTCGCCAGAGGCGGAAACAGTTACCTTCCCACTGCCAACCTGTATCGGTCCGCCATCAGCGACCAGCAATGGTCCATCGGGCAGCGCAATCAATCCATCTTTGTTGACAGTGAATCCGCCATTACGCGTCAACGCGGTGGAACCGTCATCGAGCAGAATCCGGAAAAAGCCGTCACCATCAATAGCGAGATCCAGGGCATTACCCGTATGGTCAAAAACCCCCGGGCTATAATCGGTATATCCCCTGGTATCCAGTGACTGTTCCCAGTCTTCGCTTTTCGTTCGGGTTCTCAATTCAGCCCGAGATAATTCTTTCGTAAACAGGGAATCTTTTTTATATCCCGGAGTGCTGGCATTAGCAACGTTCTGGGCAATCAATTCCTGTTTCTTAATGTTGGGCAACATGCCCGACGCTGATGTGTAAATACCTTTAATCATAGTTTTCTCCGCTTTTCCCATAAGCAGAGGTCGTGCCAAACAGTTGGCGCAGCGTAAGCGTATGATTAACAACCTGTTATATTCTTGTTGCCCTGGTTGAGTGACACGTACAAGGAATTGATTTCTCTGGAAATGGGAGTTTTTTTCCGTATTCCGGTTTTTTATGAAACCTATTTGGGGAGCTTGTCAAACTTTGCCCGGGTTTTATTAATCAAA
>JAJRZL010000270.1 GCA_024275255.1 Candidatus Zixiibacteriota bacterium
ATCAACGATGGTTTGGTGCTGTTACATGAAATAGGGCATTCTTTCGGAGCCATTCATACTTCCGATATTCGGGCAGTCATGGCACACACGATAAACTGGGTTTCATCGGACTGGTTTGACCCGGTCAATCACCAAATAATACAAGCAGCGTTACAAAAAGAGCTTACCTTTGAAAACCTTGACACCTACTTACAATCTGTTTCTCAAACCATACAGCACAGCTCATACTATTTGACCGACTACCCTGAATTCTTTTACCACAACCTGACCTCCGGGCAAAACAGGTTATTCGCACGGAAACTCCGCACCGCTATCGGCAGGAAATCATTCGTGAAGGCTTCCGATGCTTATGGTTTACTGTTACAGGGGAAAAATCAACAAGCCGCCCGGTTGTTTCGCAATCTCATTTATCAGGACCCCAAACAAGCAGCCCTGTATTACTATCTCTCCGTTGTCGGCAAGGGGGCTGAAGCCCGGAATGCCCGCAGGGTAGCCGCACAGATGGGATTTCTCAAAGCAAGCAATGATGCGGAGCAGGGGCAAAAATAACACAACAAAGCCATAATTATGCAGAAATGAATAGGTACACATGGTTAGTTGACTTCTCAAATCAGGTGTGTACATTATTGTATCATGACAGATGTACAAGCATATCATGTTATCGAAAAAGTCCTTGCTCTTAGTCATTTTGCCGGAGTGGGACCGCGTTTGTTTGATTCCTTGCTGACCCGGTTCGGTACTCTCGATGCCATTTTACAAGCTTCCCCGGATGAAATCAAACATATCGACGGTATCACCAATGAACAGGCAGCAACAATTGCAAAAGCCACTACCCACCTTACAGAAGCAGCGAGCCTTCACAAGAAACTCAGTGAACGGGAAATCAATATCGTCACCCGCTTTGAAACAACCTACCCGTCGCTGGTGTTCGAGTTGAACGACCCGCCTCCTCTTTTGTATGTACGCGGCTCTCTGCCTGCCAATAACAAGAAAAGCGTCACCCTCATCGGGACCAGAAAAGCAACCAACGAAGGCATCGAACTGACTGTAAAACTGGCTCAGGCATTTGCGAAAGCCGAGGTGCAGGTAATATCGTCCTTGTACAGTGGTATCGATGCCGCGGCGCACCTTGGCTGCAAAGCGGCCGATTCCCGGTCATTTGCGATACTTGATACCGGGTTTGATTACATTGAGACTACGGAACAGATGCCGCTGGCGATTGATATTGTTCAAACCGGCGGGATTATCTCTGAGTATGCTCCTTCACAGGCATATACCAGCTCTCATCGCTCATCAACAAACCGTCTGCTGGTTGGTTTTAGCAATGCGGTAGTCGTAACCGAGCTGTATCAAAACTCGGAGCGGATACTGGACCTGTTATCATTCTGTCGGGATATTGGGAAACTTGCTTTTCTCATGGTCGAACCGAAACACGGGGCACTCTCGGAGACGAAAACCCTTGATATCATTTCTGACTACGGGGTGATTCCCATTGTCGGGCTTGAGCATGTAAACGATATTATTAACGCCCTTGTTTGATTGTGCCTGGTATGGAAGACCGCTACTACACTATCGACCATCCCGCTCAGCACGAATTAAAAGTTAAAGGCTCCCGTTTTATCGGGGAATGTGCTCTTGTAACCACCACTGACGATGCCCTGGGGTTTCTTGAGAGCATAAGGAAACGTGAACATGCCGCTACTCATCATTGCTATGCGTACCGGGTGGGATTGTTTGATGATATAGTGTTCAAGTATTCCGATGATGGCGAACCGTCGGGGACTGCCGGACGACCTATCTACGATGTTATTTGTGGGCATGAGCTGGAACAGTGTATTATCGTGGTAACAAGATATTTCGGCGGGACAAAACTGGGAACGGGCGGACTGGTGCGGGCATACAGTGAAACGGCACAGGGGGTGTTGTATCAAGCCGGCAGAAAAGAACAATACCTGACCGAACAATACCGTGTCGAGATAGATTTTTCGCTCTATGACAGTTTTAACCGTATTATGCACTCGCATCATGCCCGGCAGCTTGATGCAAAGTATGCGGAGCATGTTACGATAGACTATGAAATCCGTTTATCAAAAGCTGAAGCCATGAATGCGGCAATAGTTCAATTAAGCAATGGAAAAGCAAAGATTGAAAAAATCTAAGAAGACACCTCGGGTAGATTGTCTCGGAATGGGGATTATCCCGTTGGATTTCCTTGTCACGGTCCCGTTTCTCCCGGAACCGGGTGGGAAGGTTGATGCCTCCGCATTATGTATCCAGGGCGGCGGACCGATTCCCAATACGATGGTTGGTTTATCCCGGTTGGGGATGAAAACAGCCATCATTGCCGTTGTGGGTGATGATATTGCCGGGAAGTTCTCAGTTGATGAATTAAAAAAAGATAATGTTGAGTATCGCTACGTTATTACCAAGAAAAAGACAGATTCGGCAACTGCATACGGTTTTATCGAGGAAGGCAGCGGTCGCCGGACCATCGCGCTCTACCGGAAGATATATATTCACCCTCGCGATTTACAACTTTCCCGCTACCCGATTCCCCGTATCCTGCACCTTGATGGTCGTGACCTGGACGCAACCCTGAAACTGGCACGTTGGGGAAAACGGGTCGGAGCAACCGTTACCTTTGATATTGGTTCTGTCCGTAACGATGTCACACCGGTGCTGCCTTATATAGACCATCTCGTTGCTGCCGATGCCTTTGCTCTGCCGTATACAAAAAAGAAAAAAATCAGGAATGCTCTGGTTTGTTTATCAAAAATCTGTCCGGGGACAATTGTTATCACCTGTGGAATAGAAGGCGCAACTGCTCTTGAGCATGGTAAGTACTTTCATCATCCGGCATACAAAGTAAAAAGTGTTGATACCACCGGCGCTGGTGATGCGTTCCATGTCGGTTATTTGTATGGACTACTGAAAAACGAACCGATTGCAACACGATTACAACTTGGTGCAGCAGTAGCAGCGCTGAAGTGTACAAAACCGGGTGCGCGGGGAGGAATGCCGACCCGGTATCAACTTCGCACATTTCTCAAAAAAGAGCCTGAAATGTATGCTTGATTATTTGGCTTCCATAGATACAACATTGTTTCTGTTTATCAATGTCACCTTGCAAAACCCGGTAACCAACTGGTTCATGCCGATTATTACCTCGGATAATCTGCTTCGGATTCTTTTTGCTGTATCCATGCTCCTGCTCTTGTGGAAAGGTGATGCAAAGATGCGCTGGTTGGTACTCTGTGCAGTCATCGCAGTTGCTATTACTGACCAAATTTCCAGCAACTTCCTCAAACACCTGATTGCCCGACCACGCCCCTGCCATACCCTGACCACCATCAACCTGCTGGTTGGCTGCGGAGGAGGGTACTCCATGCCATCATCACA
>JAJRZL010000271.1 GCA_024275255.1 Candidatus Zixiibacteriota bacterium
ACTTTGTATGATATATTCAATCCAAATTCATGCCCATCACCGAGCAGCTCGGTAAAACGGGGGGTATCTTCCGGAGTTGAAATAATCAATATCTCCGTTACGCCAAAAAGCATGAGAGTAGAGAGGGGATAGTAAATCATCGGTTTGTCGTAAACCGGCATCAGTTGTTTGCAGGTGACCTTCGTGACCGGGTACAATCGTGTTCCGCTGCCTCCGGCAAGAATTATTCCTTTTCGCACTCCGTTGCTCATACACTGTTGCCTTTATCGTTTATCGTACATTTCTTCGTAATATTTCAAATACTGCCCGCTGATACAACTTTCCAGCCAGTCTTCGTGGTCCAGGTACCATTGTACTGTCTTGCGGATACCATTATCAAAAGTATGTTGAGGAACCCAGCCCAATTGATGTTCAATATAGGAAGCATCAATAGCATACCGACGGTCATGTCCCGGTCTGTCCTTTACGAACGTAATCAGCCGTTCATAAGGTCCGCCACCAAGTAAATCATCGAGTATCCGGCAGATGAGTCGAACCAGTTCGATATTTGTTATTTCGTTGTGACCGCCGATATTGTACGTTTCGCCGCTTTTTCCGCGATGAAAGACCAAGTCGATTGCCCGACAATGATCCTCGACATATAACCAGTCACGAACATGCTGCCCGTCACCATACACCGGTAATGGAAGCTCAGCTCTGGCGTTGCGAATCATCAGCGGAATAAGTTTTTCCGGGAACTGGTAGGGACCATAGTTGTTGGAGCAGTTGGTTGTTACCACATCCAGCCCATACGTTTTATGATACGAGCGCACGAGATGGTCGCTGGCAGCTTTGGAAGCGGAGTATGGTGAGTTGGGGGAATAGGGGGTATCTTCAGTAAAGAAACCGGTATCACCCAACGAGCCGAAGACCTCATCGGTGGAAACATGGTGGAACCGAAGGTTATCACCGGATTCTACCTGTTTGCGAGAGAGTTCCAGAAGATTAAATGTTCCGATGATATTGGTTTCTATAAAAGCAGCGGGACCTGTTATCGACCGGTCAACATGGGATTCCGCCGCCAGATGGATTATTCCCGTTGGTTTGTATTTCCTGAAGCATTCGGCGAGGGATTCGTAATTACGAATGTCGATATGTTCAAAACGGTAGTTGTCGGTGTTTTCTATGTCTTTCAGGTTTAACAAGTTCCCGGCATAGGTAAGGCAGTCAACATTGATAAACAGGCGGTCCCGATAAGTCGGGACAAGGTTAAGGAGCAGGTTGGAACCGATAAACCCTGCCCCGCCGGTGATGATGATTCGTTCTTTATATTCACTCATACAGTTCGATTCTATCGTTACTATGTTACCCTTCCAAACTTTATTGAAGTATGATAACCATGTACTTAATTTGTCAGACAGTATTTACCCGATTAATGGTCCTTACACAATATAATATTTTTTTATATATGTTTTTTTGTTTTTATGGTAAAGCAATTACCCCCAAATACCGGGCAAGGTTAAGATTTTCATTGCGTTACATGCGTTGCAATTGTATATTTTTTATGTTCAAGCTAATTTCTACACGTAAATATTACCTGTTAGAAAGTAATATGTCAATAGGATAAGTTTCTTTTAAGCCGTACGAACGAGGATACTTAAAAAGACATTCCTTTTTGTCTGGGAGCAATCTTATGAAAATAATATCCACTCTTGTGAGCCTCATAATTGTATGTATGGTGATTGGAATACAAGTCGGTGATGCCGCCATTCCGCAGACTATTTCGATACAAGGACGGTTAATGGATTCTACCGGTGCAGTAATCCCTGATGGGACCTATCAGGTGATATTTACTATATACACCGATTCTATCAGTAGTGTTGCTGTCTGGACAAGCGGGGTACGGTCAGTAACTGTCACCGATGGCTTGTTTTCATACTTGCTTGGTTCCGCCGTTCCGTTAACTCCCAACCTGTTATCGACTACTATTGAGCACTGGCTGGGGATAAAAGTTGGCAGCGATCCGGAAATGTCTCCACGAATACGGTTGTCATCGGTTGTCTCCGCATATCGTGCACTTCAGGCAGATTCTCTTACGGCTGGAGCTATCAGTTCCAGTCAGATTCTCGATAACTCACTGACCCAGGATGATCTCGCACCGGGTTCCGTAGGTCCCAGCGAACTTGCGGCATTTGCGGTACAAAACGTAAATATCGCTCCCCATGCCGTAACTTCCGACAAGATTGAAGTCGGAGCGGTTAACTCCAATAAGATTGCTGACAGCTCCATTGCGTTAATTGATTTATCCTCAGGAGCGGTGCCATCTGCAGGTTCAACTATTCTCAACGGGTCAACTTCAAATACTGCTCCCACAACAATTGACCAGTTTACTGTTGTTGTTCCCGGACCGGGGGTATTGCTGATAACCGTAACCGGACAATTCTACCTGGATTTGGATGCCCCCGCTTCTACCAGCCTTATTGATAACTGTGCCCTGGGATTGTGTGAGTCGGCAAACTCAAGCGTAACATGCGGCAGCTCGTGGACAACAAGATATTACCAGGATTCCGAAGATGCCTCCCCGAATCCAATCAGCCATACGGAGCAGTTTATATTGCAGCGTACTATTACTGTATATAACTCAGGTGTCAGAACATTTTATCTGAATGGAAGTGCCGGAGCATCAAGCGGGGCGTCGTTATTCCTGTCAAGTAATGCAACCGTGACAGTCTTGTTTATTCCCAAGGCATTGACTGTTACCGGTTCCAATGCAAAGAAAGCTCAAACAATGACAACGCCGGAGTAATGAATATGAATATTGTTCAAACAATATGGATGATTATTCTTTTCGTTGTTTTTATAAACATTAGTGTTGTTGCAGCAGGGAAAGAGACGGTACCTGCTCCAACTAATTCTCAAGCAAACGAACAAATGAATTGGGTTGTCGTCGCATCGGGGGGCACTATACAAAGCAGTTCGACCAATTACAAGATTGCTCTTACTATCGGGCAGCCGTTTGTCGGGATGACAAGCTCGCCAGGCTATCAGTTGAACCTTGGTTTCTGGCAGAATTTTGGTCGGGAAGGTTGTTGTGTCAACAGGGGAAATGTTGACGGTGTTATTGGTCCGTTTGATCCGGTCGATGTCGCTGATCTTACCTACCTTGTGGCTTTTTTATGGCAGGGGGGACCTGCCCCGCCATGCACGGAAGAAGCGAATGTAGATGGTGTTATTGGTTCGTTTGGTCCGGTTGATGTTGCTGATCTTACCTACCTTGTGGCTTTTTTATGGCAGGGAGGAACACCTCCACCACCGTGTTAGTGTTGGCAATATCCTGAGGTAAAAGCTTTCTTTGATCTTTATTGGATAATTAGGGTTTACTGCCTGATTATGTCCCAAATGACATGTTTTCGCAAAGGAGAGTACATCTTGAAACGTTTTTTTACTATTCTTACTATAGGAATCTTGTTACTTGACCTTTTTGGCTGTGCTTCGTGGAAAAAGAGAGATAAAGGCGCTTTGATCGGTGCCGGAGCCGGGGCTGTTGTTGGCGGTGCGATTGGTCATCAAGCCGGCAATACTGCGGTCGGGGCTATTTTAGGGGCTGTTATAGGTGGTGCTGCCGGAGCGTATATCGGTAGTTACATGGATAAACAGGCGGAAGAGATTGAGCGTGATCTTGAAGGTGCCCGGGTTGAACGGATTGGTGAAGGCATCAAGGTGACCTTTGACTCCGGTATTCTTTTCGATATTGATAAATCCGACCTTCGACCCGAGGCAAAAGAAAACCTCAAGAAGTTAGCGGTCATATTAAATAAATATAATGAAACGGAGATTCTTATTGAAGGTCATACCGACGCCACCGGTTCACGCGACCATAACCTTGACTTATCTTTACGCCGGGCGCAATCGGTTGCCAATTACATGGCAGGATTGAATGTGTTATCAAACAGGTTCCGTATTATGGGGTATGGAGAGGATCAGCCGATAGCATCCAATGAAACGGCGGAAGGACGACAGGCGAATCGTCGGGTAGAGATTGCAATTTTTGCCAACGATAAGTTGAAAAAGGTAGCGCAATCAAAAGTCGAAGGTTAAAGGAGTAAAAGAATTGACATAACCTGTCGGCAAGTAGTTGGCAGGTTTTTTTATTTGCCGGGTAATATATATCTGTTTTATTGTCTTAGGTAAATTTGAGGATTGATGGTGACTATTATGAATAGCATAACGAAGTTCATTTGTCTTATTGTGCTATTGCCGTTGATTGTTTTTGTGTCCTGTAATACAAACGGAAAACAACCGAAAAAGTCAGTCTGGGACTATGTCCCCCACGAAATTAATGGCTGGACTGCTGTTGACTCTGTGGAAGTCTATGACCGGGACAATATTTTTGATTATCTCGATGGTGGGGCTGAGGTGTATTTACAACAGGGGCTAACCGCTCTTTCAGTCATTCAATTCGATAATTCCAAACGGGAAAATATTACCGTAGAACTATATGAAATGGCAGAAGAAAAAGGAGCATACGGTATTTTTTCCACTTTGCATGAAAATGTGCAGCCTGGTATTGGTGAGCAGTATGAATATCAAGCCGGGAGTTTATGTTTCTGGCAGGACAATATGTATGTTTGTATTGTCGCAAATAGTGGGGAGGATTCATATAAAGAGACAATACTTCAACTCGCCAAATATATTTCAGGAAAGATGTCCCAATCAGAGTAAAGGATGCCGGGGGTGGTCGGGACTTGTCATGTAACAGGAGCCTTATCAGCTTGCAACTCATTTTGTGGTAAAAAAATGTAAATTTGGCAAAATATTTGTAGGTAATTGTAACCGGAGAAAACTAACTTTTCTGTCAAATAATACCGTTGACTTAAAAGTGAAACTTTGTATATTCACACAACCGTGATGAAACACATACAAAAGACAGATAGTACGTTTGGGCTCCCGCAGGTCTTTAACTGCTTATTGCTGATAGTACTGGCTTCGACAGGCTTGTATTCGGGAATCGGGGTATCTGCTGTATCTGGTGACAATTCCATGCCAGCAGATATTGACTTATCAGTCGGTGAGTTTGCCGAACATACTGTCTGTGTTTCTTCAGGTACACAAGAGCTCCTGACATCTGGTCAACAACCTGCAACTCACGAGTCAACCTACCGTGATTTGCCGCTTTTGTGCAAAACAGATAATACCAGCCGACGAGCTCCGGAGGAATATCAAGCCTGCCGGGTGAATCGGGTTTGGGTAGTACCGGGAATACAGGGAGACCTTGTCATTCCTTCGACCTCTCTTGTCTCCTCTCATCTGGGACGTCAATATACACTGGTGGGTGCCAAACCATCAGGTACAAGCTAAATATCCGTCGGCATATATCTTATTCGTTCCCAAAGAAGCTACGACAGCTTTGTGGGAAAATCTCGTTGAAAAATTAAATATGAAATAGATTTGAAAGGGAATGTCTATGACCAAGAACAATTGGCGAATGGGTTTGACAATAGTATTAATAATACTAGCCTGTGTCGCATTTTGGAACACGTTCAAGCTCTGGACAATGAGCGATGCGGAAAAAGCCGCGTTGCAGGAAAAGGATCCGGGAGCGCTTCTTCATCTCCAGCAGAAAGCCATACGGTTAGGGCTGGATTTGCAAGGTGGGATTCATGTTGTTTTACGTGTAAAAATGGAAAATATCGAGCCTGCCGCCCGGAGCGAAGCTGTTGAGCGTGCTATACAGATTATCCGGAACCGTGTTGACGGTTTAGGGGTGGCTGAGCCGGTTATCCAAAAGCAGGGAGACGATCGCATTATTGTTGATCTCCCCGGTTATACCGATGCTGACCGTGCGGAAGAACTGATCGGACAAACAGCATTGCTGGAATTCAAGCTCCTCGAAACAATGGATAACGCCAAGCTGCTTCTTGCCAAGATTGATTCCGTGGTACAGCAGTATGAGAAAAAGAGAGCTCAAAAAGATATCGGGGAAACTACCGAGGAAAAACCGGAAACAACTGCTGAAAAAACCGAAACCGATACTGCCGGCAAAAAAGATGATAATATTCTTGCCGAGTTGATGGGGGACAGTGCTATTGATACTGCTGATATGTTCGCGTATGATGAAGACATAAGTATCGATGAGAACGATCAGCCGGTATCATCGCGGTTGACCCCGGCATTATATAATCAGAAAACCGGAACTGCCTGGCCCGGGTACTTTGTTGCCAAAAGGGACAAGCAATTGATTGATAAATGGTTAAACCTGCCGGAAGTGAAAAAACTTATTCCAATAGATGTTGAATTTCTGTGGTCAACCCGCCCGGAAATCCGTGAAAATCGCGAAGTTTATACCTTGTATCTTGTAAAGCGGAAAGTCCAGTTCCTTGGGAAATTCCTTGAAAATATCTCTCTTGGTCAGGACAGCTATGGCGGCAAGACAGTAGATTTCCAGCTTTCTGGTGAAGCTGCTGCCCGGTTTGCCCAGTTGACCGGCGCCAATGTTGACAAACCGCTTGCTATTGTATTGGATAATAAAGTCGAATCGGCTCCGATGATTAATTCTAAAATCCGTCGCCGGGGACAAATTACTATGGGTTCAGGGGCGACAATGCAGGATGCCCGGAACATGGAGATTGTCCTGAAAGCTGGTGCGCTGCCGGCGCCGGTTGAGATTATCGAAAAGAATGTTGTCGGTGCCACCCTTGGTGCAGATTCAATCAAGAAGGGGTTCTACTCTTCGTTGTTGGGGCTGTCGCTGGTGATGCTCTTTATTGGTATTTACTATCGAGTATCAGGTCTTATTGCTGATATTGGCTTGATATTTAATATATTCTTCTTATTGGCGGTGATGGCATTCCTGGGGGCAACCCTGACTATGCCGGGTATCGCCGGTATTATTTTAACGATAGGTATCTCGGTGGATGCAAACGTCCTGATTTTCGAGCGTATCCGAGAGGAGTTACGTACCGGAAAGACTGTTCGAGCATCAATTGATGCCGGATATAACAGGGCATTTGTAGCTATCTTTGATTCTCACGTCACTACCCTCATTACGGCTGGTGCATTGTTCCTGTTGGGTTCCGGACCTATTAAAGGGTTTGCTGTTACTCTCTTCTGGGGTGTGACGATTTCATTGTACACCGCGTATGTCATCACCAAGATGGTGTTTGATATCCGCAAAAGCTACCGGACACTGAGTATCTGATAAGGAGAATGAAAATGAAAATGTTTAGAATAATAGGTGATACGAACATTGATTTTATTGGTGTGCGGAAAATCGCCTTCATCGTATCGGCATTGCTTATGATACTTGGTATTGTTATGCTGGTGACGGTATGGTCCGGTAAAGCAAACCTTGGTATCGACTTTGCCGGTGGGGTTATGATGTATGTTGCCTTTGACAAACCGGTACAAACGGAAAGTCTTCGTAGTGCGATGGGAGCAGAGTTTCCTGATGCACAGATTACGGAGTTGAAGCATTTTGAAAAACCAAATGCGTTTATTATTAAAACAAAGCGACCTGAATCGGAGAATGAAGGGCAAGCCCGTATAAATAAGATTAAAGAAATTCTGACAACGAATTTCGCTGATAATAAGTATGAGATTATCTCGGAACATATTATCGGACCTGCTGTGGGAGCAACACTCAGAAAAGACGCACAAAAAGCGGTACTGCTTTCTCTGTTAGGTATCATTATCTATATCTGGATTCGTTTTGATTTCCGTTCAGGAATAGCTGCAACCATTGCTACCTTCCATGATGTCCTGGCAGTGCTGGGAATTATGCTTCTGCTTGGATATGAATTTGATTTGCTGCTGGTGACTGCTTTGCTTACGTTAGCGGGATACTCACTTACTGACACGGTGGTTGTCTATGACCGCATACGTGAGAATCTCAAGAAATGGCGTACGAAAGGTGAGTTTGCCAATGCGGTCAACCGTTCCATCAATGAAGTGCTCTCCCGTACTATCAACACCTCCATGTCAACTTTGCTGGTAGTGTTGACCCTGTTCCTGTTTGGCGGGGAAGTGCTTAAAACATTTTCACTGGCGTTGGTTTTGGGAGTAATCGTCGGTACTTACTCCTCAATCTTTGTTGCCAGTCCGATTGTAGTTGAGTGGGAAGCTCACAGTCCCAAGCGGTTTAAAACATGATTTATTCGTTTCTTGTTATTTTACCGCAGGAATGGAGCTGATTATACGGCAGGTTTATTAAAAACCTGCCGTTTTTTTGCACCCAAAGCAGAACATTCGTTGTATATTATATGTATGCAAAAAGTATTGGTAATCATAGTTGTAGTGGTTTTGCTGGGGTTGCCGACAGCCATAGCACAAAATACTCCGCAAAGCCTGAGCCGATATATACCTCAATCACAGGTTGTTCAGGCGGGAAATCAGAACCCCTCGGCAGTCAAAGTCGCCCGGTTGCATTATTCAGGCGGGGGAGACTGGTACTGGGGGAGAAGTGCCATCCCTAATTTTCTCCATTTCGTTGCCCGGAATTCTGATTTTCCGGTTGATACAATTGAGCATGTCGTATCCATCATGGATGGTGATTTGTTTCGGTATCCGTTTTTGTTTGCTACCGGTCACGGAATAATCAGCTTCTCAGCGGAGGAGAAAGAACGGCTTCGACAATACCTTGCCGGGGGAGGATTTCTTTTTGTCAATGATTCGTACGGTATGAAACGTACGTTTAAGAAAGAAATGGCGAACCTGTTCCCGGAGCGGGAAATTGTGGAACTGCCGTTTGACCATCCTGTATATCATTGCTTTTATGATTTCCCGAACGGTCCGCCAAAGATACATGAACATGACAACCTCCCGCCGCGGGGGTATGCGATTATTCTGAATGGTCGGGCGGTGTTGTATTTCCTGGTTGAGTCGGATATTGGCGATGGCTGGGAAGATCCCCAGGTACACCATGACCCGCAGGAATTGCGGGAGCAGGCGTTTCGGATGGGGCTGAACATTTTGACATACGCCATGTTATATTAAAATATACCTGCCTTGTTGGTTCCGGCAGTCGATACATAAAATAAGAGTTATGGGAAATATTTTTTAATAAAGGTGACATTATGGCTGCTGTTATACATTCCAGTGAGATGCTTGTCAAGAAGTTGAAACATATATTGTTCAAACAACGGCTGATATTTTTTGTCGCCGGAATACTGTTTACGATAGCAGTGATTCTTTTGACCGGCTTAGGATTATCCTTCCTTGCAAATATAGTTGTTTTACCGGTATGGTTGAAAATATCACTTCTGTTGGCTGTCAGTCTTGTCGCCGGATACCTTTTTGTACGATTTGCCCTGAGCCGACTTTTTAGCGGGTCGATAGATACGGTAGCGGTAACTCTTGAAGAAAAGTACCCGGAGTTGAAAGGGCGACTGGTGGCCGCGGTTCAGTTTGCCCGTATGCAAACAACACCCGGATACTCGAAGGAGCTTATCGATGCCACCCATCAACAGGCTATTGAACAGGCAAAACTCCTTAATTTCAATCAGGCACTTACTATGCACCCGATGTTGAAAGCGGGGCGTATTTTTGCTGTTGCAGTTGTTGTGGCAGTATTGCTGGTTGTGACTATGCCCGGTATTTTCAGCTATTCCTACAAAGTATATTCCAATCCGACTACGGAAATCGCCCCGCCACTGGGATATAAAGTGATACCGGTC
>JAJRZL010000272.1 GCA_024275255.1 Candidatus Zixiibacteriota bacterium
ACTGCCGAGTACGGTGAAGCATTATCGGGGATTGTCAGCGCTATCACCCCGGAAGGGACTTCCACCTATCATGGTCGTATCAGAACGTATAACGGGTTCACGCACCCATATAATGTGAACACCGGTACTCTTGGTGATTTAAAAAGTATCGGGAACCGCTCATTTGCCTTCAATCTGTCGGGACCGTTGCCATTACCCAACAATAAACGCCATACATTCTTTGCCGCAGGTGAGTATCTTCATGATGCCTCGTACCTGCCGCATAATGGTATTGTGTCTTATAATGGAACCGCGAAAATTACTCTTCGCCCGACCAACAAGATGAAGGTAAAAACAAACATCACCTATTATGATGCAAATGGTGAAGTGTACAACCATCGTGACGTCAACGGTCGCTCGTATGACTTCAATCTCGATGGATTGCCGGTTTTCCGTAAGGAAGCATACTTAGTTGGATTCAGCAGTGACTATGCGTTCAATGAACGGGTAGTGCTGACCGCTTCTGCAAATAAGTTCTACACCTTTACCAAGTCCGCACCGGAGGATTATGCCGATCTGTATTGGACGGAATGGCCCGGGTACTCTGAAGATGCTGACGGGAACTATAATGGTACTATCCATGAAAACAACTACGGAAACAACCGTGATTTCTCCGATCCCATGCAATTGGTCGGCTTTACCGTTGGTGATGATTTTGACCCGACCTACCGTCACCGTAAGACAGAATACAACGCATTTCATATTAACCTGATGAACCAGCTTGATAAGTGGAACCAGGTTAAGACGGGATTTGAGTATAGAAAATATAATATCGACTGGGATTTCAAACAGTTCTACAATCCTAATCCCTACGGTGAGAAATACACCAGCAAACCGACATATGCTTCTTTCTATATTCAGGATAAACTGGAATACGACTTCTTTATAATCAACCTCGGACTTCGTTACGATTATCACGGCACGGATGTTATGTACAATGCCACTCCGCAGGAACAAACACCAACGTATAAAAAGGCAGATTCCAAAAGCCGTCTTTCACCGCGATTAGGTGTATCGTTCCCGATTTCCGAGAAATCAGTCATGCACTTTAACTACGGGTTGTATTATCAAACACCCCGATATACATATATGTACACCAACTTACAGGGTGATATCAGCTCCGGCTTCCCCTTGCTTGGCAACCCGAACCTCGAACCGGAAGCCACAACTGCATATGAGCTTGGGTTGAACCACCTTATCGGTAATGACCTGCGTATCAGCGCAATTGCCTATTATAAAGATATCGAAGATCTCGTGACCACTCGCTCCTCATTCAAGGTTGCCGGAAATGCAGTCACCTATTTTGATAATGATGACTACGGAACCGTGAAAGGGTTTGACCTCGCTCTCGAAAAGCTTCAAACAACCGGTTATTTCAGCGGTTCTATTTCATACAGTTACATGATTGCCCGGGGGAACGGCTCCAACGCTCTTGAACCATACTATACCTACCTGACTTCAACCACCGATACCCTGGCACCAGTTACCGAGTATGCGCTCGATTATGACCAGCGTCATACGCTTACCGGTGTTCTGAATTACCAGGTTCCGGACGACTGGCAGGCGAACCTGTTTGGTATGAAACTGCCGGGAGCATGGGGATTGACCATGGTCGGATACTATGGTTCCGGTCTTCCTTATACACCGACAGATCAGAACGGTAACCGACTCGGAGAACGGAATGAAGGTCGTTTACCGGCAGTATATACAGTTGACATGCGTTTCCATAAAAACTTCCTGTTAAATACCAACGATATGAAGCTCAGCTTGTTTGTCGAAGTCGATAACTTGTTTAACAAGCGCAATGTCATAGATGTTTACTCACGTACCGGTTTACCGGATAACGACGGATGGAACACCCAGGGCGGATTGTCGCTCAACCAGCAGGAAGTTGACCGGTACGATCAACTATATGATAATGACCCACAACACTATTCCCCACCCCGGACAATTCGGACCGGGTTAGAATTAAACTTCTAAGCCGGAGAGAAAGAAATGAAAACATATCAATATACTTTACGGGCAGGTCTAGTGATACTGATAACGGTGTTGATACCGGTGTCATTCCTCTTTGCTATGGCACCGCCCTCTCAACAATTCCCTGACAACCCTCATGGGAAAGCGAGTTTATCTCCTCAACCGGTAACGATTGACCAGATAACTCATAATGTTGGTAACATTGTGACCACGGTTGACAACTATGGCTACATCGGCGGGTATTCCTATTATGGGTTACCATCCGGTGAATGGCCCCGTAACTCAGGCCACAGCTACCTGGCGGAAATCAGGTACTGGATGGGAGCTATTTCTTCTTCCGGTGACACCCTTGTAGCCAACACATACGATGATTTTCAGGCAATACCGTTTAACAGTGCCTCAGATAAGCCATATAACATTTTACTCTCGACTGATACCTCCCGCTACTATGTCAACCCGTCTTTGCAAACCGGGTACAATCAGGATGACACCGTCGGGCTTGGTATCGGCAATCCCGCGTATGGATGGCGGGTCTGGAACAGTAATGAGCAACGCTGGGATTACAACCAGACGTACTCTACTCTTGCCACCGGGTTTATTCCCAGTGGTCCGACCTCCCAGCAGGATTCGCACTACCGTTTCAACGATGCCGCCAGTGGTAACTCCATCCTGGGATTGGAAATGACACAGACAATCTACCAGTGGAATTACTGCTACAACGAAGATTTCATGTTTGTTGTGTTGGATATTACGAATACCTCTAACGAAGACTACCACGAATTTGCCGTTGGAGTATATGTGGATATCGACGTGGGTGGTGATGACGGGCATGGAGAGAATGGTCGTTTGCAGGATCTGGTAGCATTTGATTCGACCGAAAATCTCGCCTGGATATACGATGCCATCGGCATAGACCCCGGCTGGGGACCGACCGTGCGCACCGGTATCATGGGCACCAAGTTGCTGGAAACCCCGGATAATATCGGTATGACGGCGTTCCGTTCGGGTGAATGGGATGTTCTGCCGCAAGATGATCCGGGACGGTTCGAGTTAATCAACAGCACTGAGTTTAACGAATCATTACCACCGACCGACCAGTATTATATCCAGTGTACCAGGGGGATTGATTTGACCGCCGGCAAGACAGTACGAGTTGTCTTTGCGCTTATCGCCGGTGCTGATGAAGCGGATTTCCGTGACAACGCAGAACTGGCACAGGTTCTCTACGACAACAACTTTGTCGGACCGGAACCTCCGCCAACACCGGTTATCAGCGCCCGGAGTGCCGATCAGAAAGTTTACATCAACTGGAATGATACTGCCGAAGCCGGACAGGACCCCATGTCGGGAGAGAATGATTTCGTCGGTTATAAATTGTATCGAAGCGATAATCATGGCAAGACGTGGGGGTTGGTAAATTACCAAACCGAGAACAACTGTCTATCGGTGGATTACCAGCCGCTGGCATTGTACACGGTCAATGCTCCCGGTGACCCTATCCCCCACTCCTTCATTGATACCGGCTTATACAATGGAGTGGAATACTGGTACTGTATCGTTGCTTTCGATAAGGGTGACACCGCAACCGGTATTGACCCGCTCCAATCCGGGTTCGGAATTGCGGGACAGGCGCTCAACGTGGTTGCTGTTACCCCGACACCCGACCCGGCAGGTTTCTATGAAGCAGCCGCTACGGTCAGCCATGACTATACCGGTAATGATGTACCCTCGGAAGGCAAGGTTGTCCCGATTGTATTCGACGAAAGTGAATTGCAAGGCGATGAGTACGAGGTTGTTTTCGAAGATACACCACAACGTACCTACTGGCATCTCATCAACAGAACAACCGGTGATACGGTGCTGGCAAACCAGACAAAAACAAACGGTGAGCCGGGAGAGTTTGAGATTGCCGAAGGGTTGCGGGTAGTGGTAACAAATGGCGACCGCGTCCCTCGTCAGTATATACAAACCAATTTCGCCAACACCGATACCACACTGACAATGGGAACTTTTTATGGACCCGCCATTCCGAACTTTACCGGGCAACCGACTGATGTCTTTGGTGATGCTCCGTTCCGTTCGACGTATGAATTACGGTACACCGGTGACTCGACCCGTGCTGCCTGGATGCTGGATGGGTTTTACGGAACCGACAATCCATACTGGGTCCCGTTTGAAATATGGAATACCACGACCAACCAGCGGGTATCACTGGCAGTGTATGACTTCAACGACAACGGTATCTGGGAACCCTATGATTTGTTGACAATTGTCGATTATCCGTACGATTCACTGGCGACAGTCACCCCGCAGGCATTCCCTTACTATTATAGCTGGATGTTTGGTTTTGATGAGAACGTATATAATCCTTCTCCGGGTGATGTCTTCACCGTGTATGGAGCACCGATGAACGGACCGGAAGACCGGTTCACATTTAAGGTGGATGGTATCAATACGGCAGAAGCACAACGTGACATGAGAAATATCAAGGTAGTGCCGAACCCGTATTTTGCCCGCTATTCATCGATGGTTGAAACCACAGAAGGGCAGTCAATAATAGAATTTCAAAATGTACCGGATGAATGCACTATCCGTATTTATACATTGGCTGGTGATCTCATCAGGACAATTGAACATACGGACGGCACCGGCGTTGCCCGCTGGGATCTTCTTTCGGAGAACCGGCTGCAGGCAGCCTCCGGTATTTACCTGTATCATGTCGAGTCGTCCTATGGCGAACACCTGGGACGTTTTGCCATCATCAAGTAAAGGAGGAATGAGGTGAAAAAAATAACAGCGATAGGTGCTGTACTCCTGTTCATGGTGACCGGCAGTGTCCACGCCGAATTCGCTAAGGTGGGCTCGGCCGGTGCGCAGTTCCTCAAGATAGGAGTCGGCTCAAAATACCAGGCAATGGGTGAGGCATCGGTAGCGATTGCCAATGATATCTATGCCGCCTATTGGAACCCGGCAGGACTGGCGGAAATCGAAAACGCCGCTGTTGGATTTACCAATGTAAACTGGGTGCTTGATGTCAACCTGAATTATATTGCCCTGGCACGGTACTATGAAGATGTCGGTACATTTGCCGTTTCTGCAAGTATCCTGTCGATGGATGATCAGGAAATAACAACCTTTGAACAGCAAACAGGGACTGGTGATTTTTTCTCGGTCAGTTCCTATGCAGTCGGGGTTTCGTTTGCACGGCAACTGACGAACCGATTTTCATTTGGAGCCACTGCCAAATATATTGGAGAACGGATTCACAATGAAAAAGCCGATGGGTTTGCTTTTGATTTCGGTACCCTGCTGTACACCGGTTTCCGATCATTACGGTTGGGAATGAGTATCAGCAATATGGGACCGGAGCTGGAATTCCGTGGTCCAGACCTTGATGTCAGCTATGATGACCAGGGGGGACAGGGAGCAAATGACCCCATCGGGGCTGAACTGAAAACAACCCCGTATGATTTGCCACTCGTTTTCCGGGTCGGCATGGCATACGATTTCCAGATGGGTCCGAAATCCATCATGACTTTTTCAGGCGAACTGAAACATCCGAATGACAATGAACAGCAAGGCGCTCTTGGTGCTGAGTTCAATTTCTCGAACCAGTTCTTCCTTCGTGGTGGCTATAAATTAAACTACGAAGAACAAGGGTTAGCTTTTGGTGCCGGATTAAAAACAGCTGTTTCCAGTGGAACCCGGCTGTTTATAGATTATGCCTGGCAGGATTTTGGCAGACTGGAAAGTGTGCAACGCTTTTCAGTAGGTTTTACATTCTAACCGTCATTTGTAGAACTCACCAAAAAAGCCCTCTTCAAGAGGGCTTTTTTCTTGGTTCGATACTGGACTTTCAGGAGTACAAACAATATATATATGATAGTAATATCTAAAAAAATAGGAGGATGTAATTCATGGTTCGACGACTGATAGTATCTATTGGTATTATACTTATCATGTTTGGTGTTACCACGATAAACAGCCATGCCCAGACAAGAACAAGCGAAGCAGTGGAAACACTTCGATATTACTTTGACCTGCTGTTATCAGGGAACCTTGAATCAGCTAAAGGGTTATGGACACAACCGATAGTTGAACGTTCATCACGGTTTGGTATTGAATACGAAGGTATTCCGTTCAAAATGGACTGCAACTCGCCGATAGTGAGGAATCTCACTCTCATGCGGGACTATCTCTATCAACCGGCAAAAAGTGTTGAGCAGATATCCGGCAGCAATTACTACCGGCTTGAGTTCTCCGCAGTGGTCAAAGGTAACAAGGTAACATATCCTTATTATGCCTATTATGATGGCACTTATTTCTGGCTTACCTATCCGCAGGAGTATTATTGCCAGGATTGGCCCATTATAGAGACAAAATATTTCCGGATACATTACGATCCCGATATATCCAAAGACTTCTTACATCCGATGGTCCTTGAAGCTGCCGACACATTCATTGAAGATATCGCTGACTCACTGAACATATCAAACAGTGACTTGAAAAATATAGCTGACAAAAAAATAGAGTATTTCTATTGCAAAAGTGACTCGGTGGTTGAGGTCATTACCGGGAAGAAAGTCAAAGGGGTGTTTGACTTACCGACAAACGATATTATCAGCGCCTTTTTCCCGCATTACCATGAAATAGTTCATTTACTTGTGAATATAAAACTTCACCCACTTCCTCTCTATACCGAACCTTTGATGAGTGAAGGGATAGCGGTACACCTTGGTGGACGCTGGGGAAAAGCAACCCCGACCCTGTACTATCTGGGCGCTTTTTTGATTGATGAAAAAATCGTGGAAATTGATTCTATCCTGACGATGCGACGTTTCCAGAAACAGGCGACCGCAGACATGGCATACCCGGCATCGGGACTGTTTACCGCATACCTGCTGGACCGACTGGGATATGATAGATATTTCGAGCTGTACCGTACGTTGTCAAATCCTGTCTATGACAGTGTGTTATTTATGAAAGCCCCTCGCGTAAAGACGATATTGTACGAAACAGTCGGGGAAAAATCATGGGGAGATTTGATGAAGAGCTTCAATAACTTTATCAAACCATACGCCAGCGTTGATGCTGCTTTTGCCCCGGGTGGAATCAGTAACGGCAGAGAGATAATCAATGACGATAACCTGAAAATAAAACAAAATAAACACTGGATTGCTGTCACTATTACCGGAAACGGAACCGACTTCCCCACCGGTAATATCATGTTTGATAAAGAAGAAAAACTGCAAAATATTCGCTCATTATTATTTGAAGAGCAATACGAAGGAAAACAGCAATTTCCGGGGTTTCGCTATGGTCTGAGGTTCGACGGCAATGAAGCCGGTTTGTATGACTACGCTACCAACCAGCTCATCGCAAAATATATTTGGGGAATTACCCCCTCTGACAGTTATAAAGATGATAAAACAAAGACTATCTCGTTCAAATTCAAAAAAGAGCTCAGCAATGGTGTTGTCCCCTGGAAAGGTGAATATACTTTACTGCCGAATTAAACATTGATAGATTGCCTGAATGAATTGGATTACAATTATCAGCATTGTTCTTCTGGTGTTTCTCACCGGAGCGGTTATCTGGATGCTTGTTGCAATCAATCGACGATGGAACCGGTTACACGACACTAAAAGTCTCGACACTGCCATTGAGTCTCTGAAAACGGATATCCTCCGTTCTCAAATGGAAGGGCTGGTTTCACTACGGGAATCATTCGATTCCGCCAGCCGTATCCTGAACGAACGATTGGCGGAAGGCAGCACCACTCTCGACAAACGCCTTGATATTATTAGCGATATCGAACGCAAACTGGGCAAGCTATCCCAACAAACACAAACACTGGAACGGCTTGGCAACGATATCAAAGGGCTTTCCGAGCTACTCAAACCGCCAAAAGTACGGGGAAAGCTGGGTGAGGTGCTTCTCGAACATCTCCTTTCACAGATTCTACCCCCAGAATTATTTGCAACGCAGCATTCATTTGCCAATGGCGGTCGGGTTGATGCTATTATCAAACTTGGTGAACGGATTTTACCGATTGACTCCAAGTTTCCTCTTGAATCATTTCAACGATTAAGCAGCAATGAATCTGATGAAAAATTGCAAAAAGATTTCCAACGCACCCTGAAAAAGCATATCAATGCTATCCATAACAAATATATCATCCCCGATGAAAACACTACTCCTTTCGCCCTGATGTATGTCCCCTCGGAAGCGGTCTATTATCACCTCGTAAGCGGTGAAGACGAGGAGTTGTTTACCTATTCCATGGAAAAGCAGGTTATCCCCAGTTCACCAAGCCATTTGTATGCCTTTCTGGCGTCGCTCATGACCATTCATTCCGAAATACATCTCTCTGAAGACACCGGGCGCCTGACAGCAGCAGTGCAGCATATTGCTGAATCTCTCAGCCGTTTGCAGCAAGTACACCGACGCATGGAAGGCTCAGCACGGTCGTTGAGTGTGAGTCTTACTCGTATCAAAGATGAACTCTCACAAATTGAATACCAGCTGGAACAGCTGAATCGACCGACAATAACTCATTGACAACAATTCGCATTTGACAAACAAAGGAGAAATATTATATTTCCCCATGCTTTCAGTACGGACAAAGTCCTTATTATTAACTTTTTTTGTATTGCTATTCACTTTGGTAATGGATTTTGGGATTGTATTGGCACAATCCACCGAAAAAGGGGTTTTTCGATATGACCGTATCAATGCGGCAATTTTTGTCATTATCTTCTCAATTGCAGTTCTGATTTATACAAAATGGGCACGAGAAGGAAGAAAACTGTTTCTCCGAAAAATTCCTGGTCTCGATGCTGTGGAAGAAGCAGTGGGAAGAGCAACCGAAATGGGTCGTCCGGTGCTGTTTATTCCGGGAATTTCCGAGCTTGATGAAATCGAAACTATTGCCGGTATATCAATTCTGGGACGGGTCGCCCGTATCACTGCCCAATATGACACACCGCTTGTCGTACCCGTTCGGTATCCATTGGTGCTGGCAGCGGGACAGGAAGTGGTAGAGCAAGCATACAAAGAGATGGGACGGGGCGATGCCTACCACAAAGATATGGTCCGCTATGTTGCCGGTGAGCAGTTTGCTTTCACGGCAAATGTCAATGGCTACATGATGCGGGAACGTCCGGCGACAAATATATACATGGGTGCGTTCTATGCCGAATCACTCCTGCTTGCGGAAACCGGTAATGCTGCCGGTTCGATCCAGATTGCCGGTACGACCAAACCGGAGCAGTTGCCATTTTTCATCGCTGCCTGCGATTACACCCTGATGGGAGAAGAACTCTATGCTGCCTCGGCTTATCTCTCCCACGAGCCGATAATGCTTGGCGGGTTGAAAGGGCAGGACCTGGTAAAAATGATTATTGTATTTTTGATTCTCATTGGTGTTATCCTTGTCACATTCCATATTGGAGACACCTATTTAAGCTGGTTTAATGCCGTATAACAGGAAAGAACTTCAGTAACGTATGAAAACTACTCTTCCGGTTGCCATCGCCTTTCTCGGCGGAATTGTTATGGTTATCTCGTTCTTCTTTAACGAGGAAACCACTGCAATAGGTCAGCTTTCCGGTGTCATGCTTGACTGGCTTATTATCATCGGCGGATTTACCCTGCTTCTGGGTGTGGTTTCTATCACCCGGGTCAACTGGTCGGCATTGAAGAGAAAACAAGACGGGTGGTTTTACAACCTGCTGACCCTGCTGGCAATCTTTGCCATGGCGCTTCCTTCGGTATTGCCGAAATCATGGTCTCCCCTGTTTGGACGCGGACCGGGGACTATTTATGACTGGCTTTTTCTCTACTTACAGGCACCGATGATGGCAACCATGTTTGCAACTCTTGCTTTTTATATCGCATCGGCAGCCTATCGGGCATTTCGTGCCCGCAGCGCAGAGGCAACTATCCTGCTTATCACCGCCACCCTGGTTATGCTCTGGCGGGTCCCTATGGGTGAAGCATTTCTCAACTTGTTTCCCGGAGACATTCCTCACCTGTTGAACTCGTATATTATGAATGGCGCCAACCTCGCGGTGCAGAGAGGTATTATTATCGGTGCAGCTCTCGGAGCAGCATCAATGTCACTGCGGATTATTCTTGGAATTGAACGTACTTATATGGGCAAAGGGTAATATGGATACCTTCTGGGAAAAATTACAAAGTATAGACCGTCGCTGGGTATATCTCATGGTCGGAATTGCCGTGATTTTCCCGTTTATCGTTCCTATCCATTTCCCCCTCAGTATTACCCCGGAAGCCCGAAGTTTGTATGATACGGTGGAAGCGTTGCCGGATTCATCAGTAGTGATGCTTGTATTTGACTATTACCCTTCGACCATGGCAGAAACCGAACCGATGGCGGTTGCTGCCGCTCGGCACTTTTTCAAGAAGAATTGCAAGATAATCACCCTCAGCAACATTCCTCTCGGCGGCCCCTCGATGGCAGAGGAGGTAACGCGACGAGTGGCAAAAGAGTTCGGCAAAACATACGGGGTTGACTATGTCAACCTTGGTTACAAATACGGGTATGTTTCGGTCATGAAAGGCATGGCGACTTCCATCGAGAGCGTTTTCCCGACTGACAATACCGGAACTCCCCTGAAAGATCTTCCATTGATGCAGAGAGTGAAAAGTTACAAGGATATTGCTTTTTTATTTGAAGTTGCCGACAATGCCACCGCTGATTTCTGGATATCTATTGTCAATGCCGGCTATGGTCTGCCGATGGGTGTAGGTGCCACAGCAGTCATGGCTCCGAAATTCTACTCCTTTTACGGCTCCAAACAGATTGTCGGATTACTGGGTGGAATGAAAGGTGCTGCCGAGTATGAAGTGCTTATTGGACACCCCGATGCCGCTTTCCGCGGAATGGATGTGCAGTCGCTGGTTCACCTGCTGATTATTTTCATGGTTGTTCTTGGTAATATCGGCTTTTTTATCAGCCGCCAGCATAAACGCAGGATTAAGATATGAGCAGTATAGAACTATTTCAAATCTGGATAATGGCATTCTTTACCCTGGCGTTGTTTTCTTTCCTGTATAAAGACAACCCGATTTACAAATTTGCGGAACATATTTTTGCCGGATTAACAGCCGGGTATCAGGTAGGTTTGGTGTGGGATACAGTGATTATTCAAAAATTATGGGATCCGATGCTTGGCGGAAAATGGATTTTAATCATACCGGGACTGCTCGGATTGCTTATGTTTGCCCGTTTCTGGTCGCGATACTCCTGGCTCTCACGTATATCACTGGCGTTTGTCATGGCGGTCACATCGGGGGTTGTACTCACAACCCAGCTACACGGATTGGTGCTTCCGGCTATGAAAGCCACGATGCTTCCCCTTTGGAATGATGCCGGTTTGGAAGCTGCGGTGATGGCTGTTGTAGTTGTTGTAGGTGTCATGGCAACCCTGATTTATTTTTACTATTCAAAAGAACATGTCGGTTTTATCGGGGTAACGGCAAAAGTGGGTATCTGGTTTATCATGATTGCCTTTGGCGCTCATTTCGGCTTTACGGTCATGGGACGTGTTTCGCTCCTTATCGGGCGGGTACAATTTCTTGTCGAGGACTGGATAGGATCCTTCTCACATATATTCTGACAATTCCCTTCTCTTTTCCTTTTATTTTCACTGTTCTGTTATTTGGCACACCTGAATATTACTTGTGCACTATCTATCTGTTACCGGTGTAAAATTACTTGTGCTCTGATTGTTGACATATTGATTTGAAACATGTTTCTTGGAACGTGGGTCTGAGTTATAAGTAATTGAGACTGACAGAGTAAAGGAATGAAAACTATATGAAAGTAATAATCCCGGTTGCCGGTTCCGGAACACGTTTACGACCCCATACGATATCTGTTCCCAAGTCGCTTCTTCATGTTGGCGGGAAACCGGTCCTGGTCCACATCCTGGAACCACTTATCAAATTGAACCCCGAAGAAGTTATCTTTGTCATCGGTCACAAAGGCGAAATGATAATTGACTATGTCCATCGTCACTATTCATTCAAATGCCGTTTCGTTCCCCAGGAAAAACTGCTCGGTCTGGGCTATGCGGTCCACCTGGGTTTACAAGCGGTCGGCGATGAACCGACACTGGTGATACTGGGTGATACCATAGTCGAATGTGATTGCCATGATTTTCTTCGTGCCGGGGAATATGTGCTTGGGTTGAAACAGGTTGAGGACCCAACCCGGTTTGGAATTGCCGAAGTACATAACGGGTATATTACGAATCTCGAAGAAAAACCGTCCCGGCCCAAAACAAACCTGGCATTGATTGGATTGTACTATTTCGATAAAACCAACCTGCTAAAACAGGAATTAGCACAAATTGTCTCCAAGGGTACTACGACCAACGGTGAAATACAACTGACCGATGCCCTGCAGGCAATGATTGATAAAGGGGTGAAATTCAAGCCCTATGAAGTTTCGAAATGGTATGATTGCGGGAAAAAAGAAACCCTGCTGGCGACAAACAGGCATATTCTTTCTCACCTTCCGCCACCAACTCCAATTGATGGTTCGGTCTTGATCCCACCGGTTTATGTCGCTCCCACAGCACAGGTCTATCGAAGTATTATCGGACCGGATGTATCCATATCCGATGGCGCTGTAATTAAAGACGCTGTGATAACTAATTCTATTATTGGCTATCATGCTCACCTGGAAAATGTCCTGTTGGAGAACTCCCTTATTGGACATCATACCAATGTAAAAGGTGTTAAAAAGATACTCAATATCGGAGAATCGACAGAGATTGATCAGATATAGTTTTATATAATTAACATGAAAAAATAAACTTGTAATAAGGAGCCAAAAGTAATGGCTGGTGGAAATTTTCTTTTCACATCCGAATCCGTAACAGAAGGTCATCCCGACAAATTATGTGACCAGATTTCCGATGGTGTTCTTGATGATGTTTTGCGCCAGGATAAAAACGGTCGTGTTGCCTGCGAAACGTTCGTAACAGTCGGACTGGTTATTGTCGGAGGTGAAATCACCACTACCGCTTACGTGGACATTGACCATCTTGTCCGTGATATTATCAGGGAAATCGGGTATGTGAACCCTACCTATGGGTTTTCGTATGATGCCTGTTCGGTATTAAACGCTATCGGCTCGCAATCACCGGATATTGCTCAAGGGGTCGATACTGGCGGAGCAGGCGACCAGGGATTAATGGCCGGGTATGCCTGTCGTGAGACGAAAGAGCTGATGCCGATGCCGATTATGCTGGCTCACAAACTCAGTCGTCAACTGGCAAAAGTTCGGAAGAAAAAGGTCTTACCGTACCTCGGTCCCGATGGCAAAACTCAGGTTACTGTTGAATACCGAAACGGGAAACCCTACCGGGTAGCTGCTGTTGTGGTTTCCACGCAACATACCGAAGAAATACTTAACCGCTCCAAAAAGAAAATCACCAAAAAAGCACGCGAGGAAATCATTGATAAGGTTGTGTATCCCATTATTCCCAAAGGGATGATTGACAGAAACACCAAGTTTTATGTTAACCCTACCGGTAAGTTTGTTGTCGGTGGTCCCAAATCCGATACCGGGATGACCGGTCGGAAAATTATTGTCGATACCTATGGTGGCATGGCGGCACATGGCGGCGGTGCCTTTTCGGGTAAAGACCCCACCAAAGTTGACCGCTCGGCTGCTTATATGGCACGGTATATTGCCAAGAATGTGGTGGCATCGGGACTTGCCGACAAATGTACCTTGCAACTGGCGTACGCTATTGGTGTCCCCGAGCCGGTTTCCATGATGATCTTTACCGATACCACCAACAAAGTTCCTGAAGGACGAATTGTGGAATTGATAAAAAGACATTTCGACCTTACTCCAAAAGGGATAATCGAGAAACTGGACCTGCTTAAACCTATTTACCGGCTGTCGGCAGCGTATGGTCATTTTGGGCGTACGGAGAAAACATTTACCTGGGAACAAACCGACATGGCAAAAACATTGGCAAAGGATGCGTAATCTATGGCTTTGAAATACGATATCAGAAACCCAAAACTGGCAAAAGAGGGCAAAAACAAGATAGAATGGGCAGAACGTTCCATGCCGGTCCTGCGGCTTATCCGGGAGCGATTCAAAAAAGAAAAACCGTTTCGCGGTATATCTATGGCTTGCTGCCTGCATGTGACCACCGAAACTGCGAACCTGATGCGTACCCTGAAAGCCGGTGGAGCTACCGTTGCCCTGTGTGCCTCAAATCCACTCTCCACCCAGGATGACACGGCTGCTGCACTGGTGAAAGAATATGGTATTTCTGTGTTTGCCATACATGGAGAAAACACGAAAACCTACTATACGCATATTCATCAGGCACTTGATTTCAAGCCTCATATAACGATGGATGATGGCGCTGACCTTGTATCTACCCTTCACTCGGAGCGAAAAGAGCTTATCGAAAATGTATATGCTGGTACGGAAGAGACCACCACTGGTGTTATTCGTCTGAAAGCAATGGCTGAAGACAACAAGCTTTTGTTTCCGGTAATTGCCGTGAACGATTCCAAGACAAAGCATTTCTTCGACAATCGGTATGGAACCGGGCAATCGACAATCGACGGGATTTTACGGGCGACCAATATGCTCCTTGCCGGTTCCACTGTTGTAATTGCCGGGTATGGCTGGTGTGGACGCGGTCTTGCAGTACGGGCAAAAGGAATGGGCGCCCATGTGATAGTAACGGAAGTCGATCCGGTAAAAGCCATTGAAGCCGCTATGGATGGGTTTGAAGTTATGCCGATGTCACAGGCAGCTCCGAAAGGCGATTTGTTTGTTACTTTGACAGGTGATATTCATGTTATCCGGCTGGAGCATTTCAGGAAAATGAAAGATGGCGCTATTGTCTGTAATTCCGGACATTTCAACGTGGAACTTGACCTGGATGCTCTCGGAAAAGCAACCAAGAAATGTCGTCAGGTACGGCAACATGTCGAAGAATATACCCTCAATGGAAAACGAATTTTTATTCTCGGCGAAGGTCGCCTGATAAATCTTTCGGCTGCTGAAGGTCACCCGGCAATGGTTATGGATATGTCTTTTGCCAACCAGGCATTAGCAGCCGAGTATGTCATTTATAATCATGCAAAATTAAAACAACAGGTATATACTGTCCCTGATACAATTGACAAGAAAATTGCCATGTTGAAACTCAAGTCGATGGGTATAAAAATTGACCGTCTGACCCCGGAGCAAAAGAAATATCTTGCCAGTTGGGAAATGGGTACATAATCCCCTGAGTACTTCTCACATATAGCAAAAACGTTTCCTCTGCCGATAAAGACAGTAATGAACTGTTATATTGACAGAGGTTAATATGAATGGGAGTTGGCTTTTTGCAATCATCGTAGCATCTTCAGTTGGTTCCGGCATTTTTATTTATGGTATTCGCCAGAAAGAGTTTCTCTCGGTAATGATTGGATTGGTAATTTCCTCGATACCATATTTTGTTCATACCGGCTGGCTTAACTGGCTTGTGTTGTTCGCCCTAATAGCTCTCTACTGGTATCTCAAGCGACGATATTAAAAGTTTCAGGTTATTGTTGGGTATGGTACAAATAGATAACGGGATTTTCTTGATGTTATGATAAATTCACCTTGTATTACTTCAACAATACCATCTTTCGTGTTTCCCTGGTATCCCCAATTTCAAAACGATAGAAATAAATTCCGCTGGCAACCGGTTGCCCATCGCTGCCGGTTCCATCCCAAAATAACTCGTTAGTACCGGCAGGACGAATTTCATCAAGCAAGGTCTGTACGTTCTGTCCAAGGAGATTATAAATTGTCACTTTTACATGTTGAGGTCGCTCCAGCATGAACGAGAAAGTCGTACTACTGTTGAACGGATTGGGATAATTTTGATATACCTGATACGTTTTTTCCGGTTCCGGTTCGGGAGTTATGACAGTATCGTTTTCCTTGTAATGAAAAATTTGAATCATTCTGC
>JAJRZL010000273.1 GCA_024275255.1 Candidatus Zixiibacteriota bacterium
CGCTCCATTTATGGTCCGGTTTGTGAAAGAAAGGAGATGGTGCCTATGGATTGAAAATGGGGAGTGTTCATGACTGTACTATGCTGTAAATAGGTAACTTGTTTGATGAAACGGAGGTTATGATGAAACGCTCGATAACGATATTTTTCATTATGGTATTAATCTCGGTTTTTGCTCTTTCGACTCAGGCGCTCGATTTGACCAACAGGCTTGCTGTGGGTGCGAATGGAGGTATCATTATCCCTGCCAGCGGTAATGTTGTTGCCGACAGTTCCGTAAGCGATTACTTTGATGTTGGTCCTTCCTTTGGGATTCGGGTGAAATATGGTGTGATGAAATGGTTATCTGCTGAAACAGGGTTTAACTACACCTATATGAAACTAAAAGATGAAGTAAACGAAGACCCGGTAAACGAGCCATATCTCAATATGCCGCAGTTCTACCTTGACGGTGTTGTTGAGCTTGGCAGTTTCTTCAATAATCCCGATAATAAACTTAACCCGTTTGTGAAAGCCGGGGTTGGATTGTATCCGTGGAAAGTAACCGAGGATGGTGTTAATGGCGATGCTATGACCGATGGTGGGGAGGAATTCTCAAAAACCAGTTTCGGGTTGAACTTTGGCGCCGGCCTGGAAGTTTTTGCTACGGATAATTTCTCTTTTTATACGGAAAGCAAGTATCATATTGTTTTCACGAAGGACGAAGACAAGTTTGGACCCGATTTTGACAACACCGGGTATCTCGATGTTCTCGGCGGTATAAATTACTATTTCCCTCTTTCCAGCAGTAAGTAACCCGCTGTAACTACCGGAGAATACCCAATCCCCTGGGGTGTTCTCCGGTTTTTCGATGGTATGTTGCTATTGTGAAATAGTAGTATGGGGCGCTATTCCTGATTATTAGTACTATCATGTTGACCTGATTCCCTGAGAGTTTTCTGTATTCGTTGAATTACCGAGTCCAGAACCGGGTCCTCACCAGAAAAGTATTCATCGGATGAAGGCGTGACTGGAATATCAATCTTAAATGGAGGGAGACTATCGGGCCAGTCTACAAAATACTTTATACAATAGCTAATTTTTATACCGGAATTTGGTAGTTTAAAATATCGTACTTCACCATAGCTGCTTGTCGCATTACCCATTTCTTCCCCGGCAAGCAGGGCGTTTGTTGCTTGTCGTATTTGGAAAGCATATTGAGATGCAGATGAAAAGGATCCCCGATTGACAAGAACGTACAGGTGATTCTTTTGATTGATGTTGTCATGGGTTAAGATGTGGTCAAAGAAACTATCGAAACAATAAGAGAAGCCACCCTCGTTATCCCGAAAATCAATAATGACAAACTCTATGGAGCTGTCTTCAACCATCTGCCAGAACTTATCAGAAAATTTCGGAAAGGAGGCTGGGTTTATAAAGGCATTATATTTTAAGTAAAGAGTATTAATCTCCTTAAAGTATTCAGACCAATATTCGAGATCTGTCCGGGTTCTGTAAAGCGGAGGATTCTCCGGCAGAGAATAATAGCTTGCACTATTATATTTGTATGATGTAGCTAAATAAATAGCTACCGTATCATTGCCTTTTGTCTCAAAAACAAATTGAACACTATCTGTATTGTTCGCAATTCCCAAGCTATATAAATTGTCAACTTTAGTCAAATAATTGGCGCTTTTATCGAGTAAAAAGCCTTCACACTCACGGGGAATCAACTGACAGATTTTCTCATAAGCCTGTTCAATAGTGGTTGACGCTATACCTATAACACGTGTTCCCAGTATTTGTTTATATTTGTCAATTGTACCAGTAACGAATAACCCATCACGTAACCAATATAGTTGCAGTGGCACAACAAGAGAGTAAGATGTACTGAGCCAATCGAACCGGGTATGACCATCACCAATCAGAGCGACAAGTTTTGTAAGCTCCACCTTGATTTCTCTTGGTTTTAGATTGGGGATTAGAGAATCAATCCGGGCAACTTCCCGTTCAAATGCTTCTTTGCTTATTGAGTGGAACGCATTGATATGTAAACGTGGCAACTCGGAAGCCAGGTAGTGCAGGTCCTGTTGCCACCGACCTTGTACCGTATCTGCGGGAGAAGGATGCGAGGGGCTATGAAGTAACCGCTCATAATAAAACTGACAACGTAATGGAAAAGAAATAATACAGTCAAAAGAGTTGCCAGTATTCTCCCTCTCCATTTTGCTTTTTTCTTTATCCAGCGTTTCAACAAAGAAGGTAACAATACTGCAAGAAGTATCAGGACAATAGTCCACCATGCCCAGTCAACCCTGCCGAATAAATCAAAAGCTGCTATGAAGTTCAGAAAACCGCCAAACCAGATTGCCCAGCGAGCTTTATGAGCAAATGCTTTAAGCGTATTATCATTCCCTGTTCCTAACCAGTGAATGATGATGATAAACGGGATAAGAATTAACGCTTCGCCTGTTTTATATAAAACGGCGCCATCGACAAAAGTATGCAGAATTCCCCATTGGCTGAATACATACCATAGGACCCTGCCTGCTTCTTCAATAAGAAAAGCAATAACGACAGCAAAAATCACCCATCGTACGACAAGTTCAATCTTCTGGAATATTATTTTCAATATCGCCATGCAAAATTATAATAATAATTGTATTGAACCATGACAAATCAAAAATACCACATGCCTGTTTTTCCATATAAGACCTTGAGTTTGTATGGGATAGATAAATATATCAAAATACCCTTTGACAATATTATCCATGAATTATATAATTCGTTATGTGGCGAATTATAGGAGTATGGTATGCGTGAAATTGCTGAAGTCGATATTTTCAAAGCGCTTGCCGATGAAAGCCGGGTGCGTGCCTGGATGGCATTGCGTCGAGGTGAGTTGTGTGTCTGCCAGATTGTCGAGCTATTGCAACTGGCGCCGTCAACGGTTTCAAAACATTTGCAGATTCTCAAGGATGCCGGTTTGATACAATCCCGTAAAAACGGGCGGTGGGTATATTATCACCTGTCGAAAGGAGCTATTGGCGGCTTTTCGGCAAAAACGATAAAACAGATACAACAGGCTATGGCGCAACGCTCCGTTATCCGTGAAGATGAGCGACAGCTTGAAAAAATATGTAAAACAGATACCGAGGTTCTATGTCAAATACAGAGAAACGGCTGACAATTCTTTTCCTGTGTACCGGTAATTCCTGCCGCAGCCAGATGGCGGAAGGGTGGGCGCGGTACTTGAAAAACGATAGTATTGAGCCATATTCTGCCGGGACAGAAAAGCACGGGCTTAACCCGTTAGCTGTGAAAGTCATGGCGGAAGCCGGGGTCGATATTTCCTCGCACTATTCAAAAACGCTAAAGGAGTTAGGCGATGTTGTGTTCGATTACGTGATAACTGTTTGCAGCGATGCCGATAAAAACTGCCCGGTCTTTCCGGGGAAAACCCGCAAGGTACATCACGGGTTTGATGATCCTCCACGACTGGCAAAGCATGCCAAGACAGAAGAAGAAGCGTTGTTCCATTACCGACGTGTCCGGGATGAAATCAAGGCGTTTATTGAAACCCTGCCGGATGTGTTACTGCATAATGAAGGAGAACACTCATGACAGCAGGTACTACCCGGATGAAAAAACTCGGTTTTCTTGACCGATACCTGACCCTGTGGATTTTTCTGGCAATGGCGGTGGGAGTTGGTGCCGGGCATTTTTATCCCACGGTTGCCGGGTTCTGGAACAAATTCAGTGTCGGGACAACTAATATACCGATAGCTGTCGGTTTGATTCTCATGATGTATCCCCCGCTGGCAAAAGTGAAATATGAAGAGCTGGGGAAAGTGTTCCGTAATGTCAAAATACTCTCGTTAAGTCTTATCCAGAATTGGATCATAGGACCAATCCTTATGTTTCTGTTGGCGATTCTTTTTCTCCATGATTATCCCGAATACATGGTCGGACTGATTATGATTGGACTGGCGCGATGTATTGCCATGGTGATTGTCTGGAATGACCTTGCTGATGGAGATGCCGAGTATGCTGCCGGGCTGGTAGCGTTTAATTCTATCTTTCAAGTGTTGTTCTATTCTGTTTTTGCATGGGTGTTTGTAACCAAGCTTCCCCCATTATTCGGCTTGTCGGGGACGGTGGTAGCTATCACTATGAGTCAGATTGCTCACAGTGTGTTTATCTATCTGGGGATCCCTTTCTTTGCCGGAATGCTCACCCGTTTGGTTCTGGTCAAAGCGAAAGGAAAAGAATGGTACCAGGAAAAGTTCATCCCGCGTATCAGTCCGGTTACCCTGATAGCGTTATTGTTTACAATTGTAGTGATGTTTTCCCTGAAAGGGGAGTTGATAGTGAAAATACCGTTTGATGTCGTTCGTATTGCTGTTCCCTTATTGATTTATTTTGTCATCATGTTTCTGGTAAGCTTCTTTCTCAGTATGAGAGTAAAGGCGGATTATAAGAAAACCACCACCCTCAGTTTTACCGCTGCCTCCAATAATTTCGAGCTGGCAATTGCCGTTGCAGTCGGGGTTTTTGGCATCAATTCCGGGGCAGCATTTGCGGCAGTGATAGGTCCGTTAGTTGAAGTGCCGGTGTTGATTGGATTGGTGCATGTAGCATTGTATTTCCGCAAACGGTATTTTCACGATACCGAAATTCTTGTTGAGCATTGCTGCGAGAATAAAGCAGTTTGAAAG
>JAJRZL010000274.1 GCA_024275255.1 Candidatus Zixiibacteriota bacterium
CGGTGCAGACATTGTGGGGATATGTGCATATGTTTGTCTATGACACCGGGCGGGACTTGATGAGTCTTGGAATTATCCCTGCTGAAAACATGTTGCCCGAAGTGGCGTATATCAAACTCGGCTGGGCATTAGGGCAGACGGATGATTTAGAGAAGGTAAAAGAACTGATGCTGACTCCGATTTGTGGAGAAATAACAGAACGCGAACCATACAACGGCTATCTTGTGCTGCAGGGTGGTATTCCCGAAGTGGAGGAGTTCATCCATAAGATACACAAGTGATAAATCACAGAGGGACAGGTATGATACATCAGTTCAATACTTTACTAAAAAAAGAACAGCTCGTAGGTCACGACCTTTATGACCCTGATTTTTAATTGGTTTCATGTAAACTATAAAATTTCCTCCCAGCATTATTGGCTTAGGAGTCTTCCTACACTGTTCTCTAATAAAAATTCTGTAAACTGGCTTTTTAATGCTTTTTTTTGGGTATTCACTTCATCGCTCATGTACATATATAAATGCAGACGACCATTAGATTTTTGTTGAGCATTGTAGACAAACTCTTCGTAGGTAAATAACCACACCTCATTAGAGTCAAGACTAACAACAGCCACAAGGTCTGCTGGTGAATCTTCACGGAGCCACCAGTCTAATGCTAAAGAACCAGCACCACCGCCAGGTTTTGCTTTTTCATTTGTTTTTACCTGGATAGTACGAGCAACTTTTCTCTTAGATGAGTAGGCAACAAGGTCAATACCTGAATCAGTCGTCAACGCCGATGAGTCAATTCCGTGTTTAAGCAACTTATATTGAACAAGTAATTCACCAGCGCGACCTATTTGTTGTGTATTCATTTTTTTACTTCCTTTCTCTTAATATCCTTAGCATACGAACGGGAGTTATTTACCTTTACTTAAAACTTCTCAATTCGAAATAAATATGCTTCTCTTCCACAAGCAGGTGGATAAACTGATGTCCCATTGTTGAATAACTATTCACGATTACTGTTACATGAATTTAAGAGAATAGGGGATAGCTCCACTCCGGCATGCCTCTTAATCAGTTCGGACGTTCACTCGTACCCCCACTTGCAAAAATATACTAAGCAATAATACCGCTCTATCACTTCCTGACAGCTTTAACCAGCAGAGGATGGGAGGTGTCTTTCAAACCGGTTGGTTTACTCACACGAATATCATGAACAACATCAATTGACGGGCGGGCTTCATTCAGTCCAAACCCACGACCGGCAAGTGTTTCCTGATAGACAATTGTGTGTAAATCCGTAAACCCACCGGAGAACTCCACTTCTTCGCCATCTATGGTAATGGAGCGATAAGTCGGTTGCCCGGTAGCTTTTATTTCGCCGGGCAGGTCGTTTTTATCAATAGAAAGAAACCACTGGATACGAGCATTTTCCAGCTCCAGAAAACCGCCGGTTTTGGTCGTTTCACTCCAATGAACCTCGGAAAGCTGAACCCCGCCAAAGAACCACATAAGCAAATCAAAAAAGTGAATACCAATGTTAGTCGCCAATCCGCCGGAGCGTTCCATATTACCTTTCCACGAAGTAAGGTACCAGGGACCGCGCGAGGTAATATAGGTTAAGATAACTTCTCTTTTAGTAGTAGTCTGTTGTGCTTTGAGTTTTTCCCGCAATTCGATAAGAGCCGGGTGTACTCGCAGTTGAAGGATAGTATAAATACGCCGACCGTATTCGTTTTCCAAGTCCTGAAGAGCATCAACATTCCAGGGATTAAGCACCAGCGGTTTTTCACAAATAGCATGGGCACCGACCCGAAGAGCAAAACGGGCATGAGCATCGTGGAGATAATTGGGCGAGCAGATACTTACATACTCCACCGCAAACCCCTCACCTTGTCTGCGAAGTTTTTCTATATGACGGTCGAACCGTTCAAACTCGGTGAAAAAGCGAACATTATCAAAGTAGCGGTCAAGAATTCCGGCGCTATCGTGCGGATCAACTGCGGCAACCAATATATTCCCGGTTTCTTTAATAGCTTTGAGATGCCGGGGAGCGACATATCCTGAAACACCAGTCAATGCAAAGTTATGTGCCATATATTCCTCAAACTAATAAAGCCTAAGTATTAAACATATTGTTTGAATTAAACAACTTATTACTGTTTGAGAAAGTGATTTCTTGGAAATATCTGGAAAGTTTTGTTTATAAAAAAACCCCGTTACTTGAACAACGGGGCTTTTATATATAATAGCAATATACTCTCTAATTACAGACAGGCGCCGGACCAGTACCAAACAGGAATTCTACAAGGTAGGTCAAATCGGCTACATTTGGTGGAACCCCGGAACCATTAACATCAGCATTCCCCATCACAGGCGGGGGAGGACCACCGGAAAAGAGATAATCTGTCAAATAGGTCAGATCTGCGATATTTGGTCCAATACCGTTGCCGTCAACATCACCACCCTTACAAAGACTTATCGATCCGGCAGTCAATTCAGGCAGGTAAATACCGGCATCGGCTGTAAAGGTCGGTGAATATCCATTAAATGAAATAAACTCGATAGGATTCACCGTATCCGGTGCACCAAACGGAATAGTAAAATATAAACTCATCACCGCGCCGGTATCGGGGGCAATATCAGGTTGATTCCCTGAAGCTGATACAAGCAAGTTATATGCAGCCCGTTTATTGTTCGGGTCAGAGGCAACAGCACCAAAATTATCGACATATTCTGTTCGTAAACCCACTGTTGAAGCAGAGTCAAAATGCAAATCAAGAGGACCGGCATAGGAGAACGGAATAACAATTTGCTTTAAGGGTAACCGATTATTGGCATAGATATCAACTCGAACCTGGTTACCTACCACTCCCGATTCTTGTGGAGCAATAAGAGTGTCGGCATATACTGCAATAAAATTGTTACGCTGGGTGGCATAAGTGCCGTCTACTGCTTCGATAGAAACATAGACATCATATAAGCCGCCTTCGTTATAGGTATGTACAGGATTGGCAATATCAGCAGTGCCGCCATCACCAAAGTTCCAGTCCCATGTTACAACAGATTTAGGAGTTTCACCAACAAAGTTTACTGTCAGCGGTGCGGGTCCAAAGACCGTATCTGCGATAATTTTTACATTAATCATCCAACTGGTAAGAACATCGTTGGTCCAGCACTGCATCCGTCCCCATTGCTGGGGAGAAAACTCAGTACGGCAGGCACCATATCCCATGTGGTTTTCAGGGTTGGTCGGCCCCCAGGGTTCGAAATTACAGGGGTCATTACCTCCAGGTCCTCCACAACCATAGTTTGTAGGGGTAGGATCGGTATCGGAGCAAAAATCACCCCTGTCATCAGCAGGAGAACCTGCATACTCATAACAGGAACCGCATTGACTTACTTCACTTACACCATGGTGAGTATGCCACAGACCAAGATTATGTCCCACTTCATGCGTAAGGGTTTTGAAATTGTACGGGGCAAATTGCGTCTGGTTCATCACAATCCCACCGGTATTTGTTAAGGCATCCGGATCCCACGGAAATGTCCCAAAAGAAAAAACCGATCCACCCACATTCACCGAAGCAACATAGACATTCAACTGAGAGTCCGGAGCGATAGCATATTGATTCTTCATCTGGTTAAATTCACTGTTTGATGTCAGGTTTCGAAATTGTGTTGAGCTAATGAAACGCATATCATATTCAAACTGTATCCGCAACGGTAAATAATGCTCATTCAAGGCGTCTACGGCATCAGCAACATCCTGCACCGAAGCTGCCGGGTTACTGCCGTCATCATTACGAAAAACATGGAAATACATTTTCAGGGTTGTAATCGGATAAGTCGAATCAGGAATCCAGGTGTCACGTACACTTGCAATGTCACAGTTTCCCATAAGAGGGCATGCGTTGGGATCCTGTCTGAGTGGTTTATATTTCTGATCCCAGAATACCTGTGTATAACACTGGTCATCTGGCGGACCGGTAGGACTTAATACTTCTGCTCTAAGCGAACTTGCCAGAGAAAGTAACAGTGTCAATGTGATGAAGAGTACTGTCCCGAATAAAAGGCGGTTAAGGGGACATACATAAGATTGTCCTGAGGTTAATGACATACAAAGATCCCTTATGTTTTGTACTGTTGAACAAGTACAAAGTTACCATAGATTTTACATAATATACAATATATATCTATATTCGCAAGTATATATATAACATGAGTCATGATTATATTGTTCCGATATTGAACAATAAAAGAAACCCTGTGTACAGGTACAGGGTTTCTTTATTGATTGATAAAAATAGATTACTAATTACAGGGGGGAGGTGTTGGTCCGGATTGGAATAAATATGCCACTAAATAAGTAAGATCGGAAACATCAATGGGGGTTGAGCCTACTATACCGTCCACATTACCTTCTTCATCACAAGGAGGAAGCGGTCCCTGCTGGAACAGGTAAGCAACCAGATAGGTGAGATCGGAAACATCAATAGCACCGCCGCTCCCGAGAATACCATCAACATTGCCCCGATTCAGACAGCAGGCAACATTTACGGCAAAAGGAGCAGACCAGTCACTTTCATACCAGAAGGGGTCACGACTGAGAACCCGGATATTGTAATCACCGACAGTATCCCAGGAGTGGGAAGCGACACAAACCGAATCATTGGCATAAGGACCAAGCCATCCGGTGGTGGTACCATCACCCCAGTCCCAGAAATAATACACACCGTCACTGTCCGGGTCATTACCTGTTACAGAGAAGTTGTAAACAGAATCGATAATCAATTTATCATTACCAGTTGGTGTTGACGGAGCAGATGGTATAACATTAACAGGGACATCACGAGCAAGAGCCACATCTATTTTGACGTTGCCTGAACCAAGCCATGATAACCCAACCATCAATCCCAGGGGGGTTACCGCTCGTTGCTGACAATTGTCAATAGCATTTTGATATATGGAGGCATAATTATACCCGCCTACAATGACTTCCTGACCGGCGTCATAATATGATGTTGGCAAATAAGTGAGATTCAAATCGCTTGCTCTGCTACTTGCTTTTTGGTTTTTGTCAGTAACAAGAGCAGTATAGAGGAAATTGTAATTTCCTGATTTATAAATATAGTCTAACCAGTACCTGGTTCGCGGGCAGTATGGTCACCAGGTAGCGGTACCTTCTTCTACGAAAACGGTATGGGTAGAAGAAGGGGTTGTTTTGTTGCTGTCACTCATTCCGGGGATAGCACCTGCGGCAGCATCGGAATAATATGCCCAGAATGGACTTCCTGATGGCGGATCCGCATACGAAAGCACCTGATCCGAAGTAAAGATAACGCCTATAACCATGATATTGTCTTCTGTTATTCCGTTAGAATGCCACAGAACGCTACGGAAATACCTTGTAGAATCCGGCAGTGTAATAGCAGAATCAAGAGCGAAATCGACAAAACCGAATTCGTAATTGTGTCCTTCACTGTCTTTGAAGTCATATACCGGCTGAACCATATACAGGCGTAAAGTACCGGTATAATCGGCACGTTCGCCGGAAATCATCAACTTCGGTTCCAGTTTCGTGTCTTCATGCTGCTTGTACGGGCTGAAATTCACTCCCCATGCCGTCATGTTTAGCGACAGCACAATGAGTAGAGCCAGCACAGCAAAACATGCTGTCCTTTTTCCTTGCATCGTTGTTACCCTTTCTCCTTTGTGGTTTGTTACCTTAATGACTATATCATTATTATTTATTACCAAGCGATACTGAAACTGTAATATGAATCTGTGTTGGATCCGTCCAGGTCGTGGACAGTATCAGGTCTATATCAGGTACGGCTCGGACTCCCGCAGCACTTATCGCATTTA
>JAJRZL010000275.1 GCA_024275255.1 Candidatus Zixiibacteriota bacterium
TATATCTTCGCATTCCGTAATCTCAAGGCATTGCCGATAACCGAAACCGAGCTCAAACTCATAGCAGCAGCAGCAATAATTGGGCTTAACAGGATACCAAAGAACGGATACAGCACCCCTGCCGCTATTGGCACTCCCAAGGAGTTATAAATAAATGCGAGGAAGAGGTTTTGTTTGATATTCTTCAAAGTCATGCGGCTCAGTTTACGCGCGCGTACGATTCCCCGTATGTCTCCCTTGATAAGTGTCACACCGGCGCTTTCCATGGCAACATCAGTACCGGTTCCCATGGCAATACCAACTTCCGCCTGAGCCAATGCAGGCGCGTCATTGATACCATCACCAGCCATCGCGACAAAGTACCCCTGTTTTTGGAAACGTTTCACCGCCTCCGCCTTTTGATTGGGAAGTACTTCGGCAATCACTTCATCAATTTGCAGCTGTTTTGCGACAACAGCAGCCGTTTCCTTATTATCTCCAGTCAGCATCACAACTTTGATATGTTCATCATGGAGTTGCTGAATAGCCGACAATGATGTTTCCTTGATAGGATCGGCAACACCAATTAAGCCGGCAGCCTTATCATCAACAGCGACATACATCACCGTTTGACCAGTGCGACGTAACGAATCGGCTTGTTCCTGCAATATGCTTATGTCTATATGCAGGCTTTCAAACAAGGAACTGTTTCCCAATGCCACGGGTTTGCCCTCTATCCTGCCAACAACGCCTTTGCCTGTTACAGATTTGAAATCTTCTGTTTTTACAAGGTTGATATTCCTGTCTTTGGCACCTTTCACGATAGCATCTGCCAGTGGATGTTCACTTCCCATCTCAATGCTCGCTGCATATTTCAGGACATCGCTTTCATTCCAGGGACTTTCCGCATGGACATGCATCAACGTTGGTTTCCCTACTGTCAGCGTGCCGGTTTTATCGACAACCAGCAGGTTGACTTTTCTCAATGTTTCTATGGCTTCGGCATTTTTGAACAATACCCCCATCGAAGCTCCCCGTCCGGTCGCCACCATGATAGACATCGGTGTTGCCAGACCCAGTGCACAGGGACAGGCAATAATGAGTACCGCAACCGCACTTATCAAGGCATGGACAAACTTAGGATCAGGTCCAACGAGCATCCACACGATAAACGAGATACCGGCAATCGCAACAACCGCAGGGACGAAATATCCGGCAACCTGGTCCGCCAGTTTCTGAATCGGTGCTCTGCTTCTCTGGGCATCAGCCACCATTTGGACGATTTGTGAGAGTAAGGTGTCGGCACCGATTTTCTCTGCTTTAATAATTATTGAACCGGTATTGTTCACAGTAGCCCCAATAACTTTTTCTCCGGCTGTTTTTTCAACAGGTATAGGCTCACCGGTTATCATCGATTCATCAACAGATGTACTACCTTCAATGACAACCCCATCAATAGGAATTTTTTCTCCGGGACGAACACGAAGTTTATCACCAATCTTTATCTGTTCAATCGGGACATCCTCTTCAGAGCCATCCTCATTGACTCTTCTGGCAGTCTTGGGCGCCAAGCCCAACAAGGCTTTAATCGCCGCACCAGTCTGGCTTCTTGCTTTAAGTTCCAGCACCTGCCCAAGCAAAACCAGCGTGACAATAACCGCCGCCGCTTCAAAATACACCCCGACTCTCCCTGTTTCGTCTCGAAACGCAGCCGGGAATATATCCGGGAACAGCGCGGCAATAACGCTATATATATATGCAACCCCAGTGCCCAGCCCGATAAGGGTAAACATATTGGGGCTCTTGTTCACAACAGATTGCCACCCCCGCACAAAGAAAGGTAAACCTCCCCAAAGAACAACTGGTGTTGACAGTATCAGCTCCAGCATCGTCAAAGTACGAGTAGATAAAAACGATTGTAACCAGGCTTCAAACCCCGGTATATAGGCTCCCATAGTGATAATGAGAAGTGGGATTGACACAACAGCGCTAACCCAGAATCGCCGTGTCATATCACGCAACTCCGGGTTATCATCCTCTTCCAGCGTGACTGTTCGAGGTTCCAGCGCCATCCCGCAAATGGGACAGTTACCCGGTGCATCCTGAATTATTTACGGATGCATGGGGCAGGTATATTCGGTTTTGGTTGACGGCACAGCAGGGGTTGTCGGTTCCAGTGCCATACCACACTTGGGACAGTTGCCGGGGGTCTCCTGCACAATTTCCGGGTGCATAGGACAAGTGTATTTCGCAGCAGGTGCTTTTGTCGGAAGCACAGCCGTGGTAGAACTGCCACCAGAGCTGTGAGCATGGTCATGATGATGAGTATGATTGTGTTGGTTTTTATGCAGGTACATGTTGGGGTCAGATTCGAATTTGCCCCGGCATCCGGCTGAACAAAAGTAATACGTTGTGTTGTCGATAACGACGTGATGTTTGCTCTCGTTAGTAACGACCATCCCACAGACAGGATCTTTCAGTTCTTTTTTGTCGCTTACCTGTTCTTGTTCCTTTTGATATTTTTCCTTACAGCTTTCACTGCAGAAAAAGACTTTCTCACCCTTCACCGTAAGTTGATGAGGGGAAGTGTCTTGTACTGTCATCCCGCAAACGGGGTCTTTATAAGCCATTACTGAGAGACTCTCCTTTCCATATGCGTAGACTGTCTCTACCGATACTTCAAATTTTCAGATAGTTGTTTTGTTCAATTCCCAAAAACTCCAAGTTGTCCATTTTTAGCGCACGTGCACCATACACATGTACAATCAACGTGATTACATTCACGGTTTTTCACTCTACTTGTATATATTTTCACTGCCACACCAGAAAGAAGTCGCTTAACGAGAGATGGATTATAATTTTTACCAAGTATATCAACCGGTTCTCCGGTGCTGAGTTTATTTGCAAAATAATGATATCCCCGCTGTCCCAGTCTTTCAAACAGGTATCTGTTCACTACTGAAGTCTCCAGCGACGGTCGCAGATTGCGCTTCCATGCCATATCATAGTCAGATTCTTCTATGATACTTTTCGCCGCCAGGTAACCAGATCGAAAAGCATACCGCATACCAAACCCCCATAAATAGTCCTGAAACCCGGCTGCTTCTCCCACATATAATTTATTATTGCGGTTCTGATATTTTCTCATAAAGAAATTGCCAAATCCACCGAATTTTTTGGGTTCCCTGATATCCAGTGTGAGTCTGCTCTTAAAGAGTTCCTGGCACATAGTGAGATAATGACTGGCTTTTCGGAACTCTCGGAAAATAACAGATGCAATAGTACCTTTCCCACGCCTAACCAGCAAGTATCCGTACCCCTTCGGAGCCATGGAATCATCGAAAACAACCGCAGCCATATCCGGCGAATCGGTTTTGAAAGTAATACCGGCGGCAATAATATCCCCTGCTTTCGGTCCTGTCGCAATAATAGCCCGACCGTCGTGTGTTTCAATCCGTTTTCCGAACTTTATGACAACTCCACATTCTTCGGCTTGTCGCCTGAGAGCGTAATCAAGAGTTTCGGAGTTGCTGCCTCTGCATACCAGGTAGAAAATGGGTATACGGGACTGCATACTGATTGCCTGCCCGCGGGAAGTAAAAATCAACCCATTAGAATACGGGGTATAATCGAAGTTCAGGCTGATTCCCATAGAAGCCAATTCCTGCATAATGTCAATTTTAGAACTCCAGTTTTCAAGACCCTGGAAATCATTATTGAACCGATAGCCAACATCCGCATGCTGCTCAAAGACCGTAACGGCATATCCATCACGAGCCAGGGTTATAGCTGCTGTTAAACCTGCTATTCCGGCACCTATGATATCTATTTTCTTATTCATGCTGCTTACCCGGAGTTCCAATACTTTTCGCTCATTTCAATTTATAAAGATTAAGACGAACCTAAACAATCGTGCCCATAGCGTCGCTGAAAAAAGTTATACAAAGGTACAAAGACCAGCGCTACATAGATTCCATACAAAATTGTCTCGACTAAACCAATCAAAAACGTCGTCCATGTCAGCCATGAAAACCCGGGCAACAATGTTTCCCATGCCTTGTACATCGCATACTCATGAAAAATCAATCCATAAGCCACACACAGGATATACGTCATGGCAAGAAAAATACTTACCGACAATGCCACCGGTTTGAAACATAGTTTATTCACTACACTCTCCCTTGCGTTAATGACAACCAGAATGTTTTTTGTCTTTGTCATTCCCAGCGTTTGGTGGTGGCATATCGGCTTTGGTTTTGTCTTTACCATGTGAGTGACCACCGCCACAGCAGCCACCTTTCCTCATCATAAAGTAGAACAATCCACCTATAATGACAAGCCAAATCAGGTTTTCCATCAGATTTTTTGCCTTTCGACAAGATCATGCTTTATTTCTTCAAACTCGCTTCGAGTAATCTCTCCGGCAGCATACCTGTCTTTTAGAATATCAAGCGGCGTCTTTTCTCTTGTGGTCCTTTTGTCTCCTGAACCAATCAGGGCTTTTACCACCAACGCTATTGCCGCAACAAATACAACCCAAAAAAGGATCATACCAAATCCACCAAATCCATAATGCATCTTACTCACCTCCTTGCGTACCGGCAGGTACTCTCTTCTCCAGGGACTCCAACACCGTTATCATCTTTTGTTTAATGGTCTCAGCGACCGGAGCCAAATCTTTGTTTCCGACGATACCGAGGTTTTTGACCGGATCAACGGCAACAACACGACATTTCCGCTCTTCTGTCTCGTACACGATAACATTACAGGGGAGCAACAATCCAAGTTCTATCTCCATTTCAAGTGCCTGATGAGCATAGGGCGGGTTACATGCGCCAAGGATACGGTATTGACGGAAATCAATATCCAGTTTTTTCCTGAGTGTGGCTTTAACATCTATGTCGCTTAAAATCCCAAATCCTTCGTTACTAAGCGCATCAATGGTTTGTTGGACGACATCATCGAAATTCCCTTCGACCTCAATGCCATAGCCATATTCTGTGTTATACATGTTATTTTCTCCTTCTTGTTTTCATTCAGTTTCTTATTCACTGTACGTTACGAGTTCACCTTGATAGACGACTCAGCAACAGAGACGACAAAGCGACATACTCCCGCATGGACGGAAATTTTCTCATGCAATGAATCCATCATGGTACGGTGTTCATTCAAAGCCTGCCGCAATCCATTCAAACCACCGGAGTCCGACACTTTATCCAGATGGTCATCCAGTTCCCGGTACTGCTGCTTAATCTCATCAAAGCCAACCTGGAGATTCCTGAGCAAACGGACAAAATTCGTGGGATCAAAAACCGCTTGTATATCCGTATTTGTACTGTTCTCAGCGACCGTCTGCGAGTATGCGTTCACCGCATAATCTCCCAAAACGGATTTGGCAACTGCCACATAATGTTTCGGGTCGCTTGCAAACTCTTTCTCACACATGGGACAGCATACCAGATAGCTGTGATTGTCGTAGGTAACATTATTTTGAGCTTTTGGCCTCGTGACAATTTTTCCACATGTAATACATCTATTCATCATAACCTCCTGTGTTGATAACCTGTCGGGGTGAGCTGCATGCAGCCACCCCGTACAGATAATCAACCTGCTGTTCCAATCGCATTTCTCCTACTTACCTGAGTTCATGTTATTGTTACCCATCATACCACACCCCATCTTGCCCATTTTGTCCATTCCCATCTTGCCATCGGAGTTCATCATATTCATGCACATGGCTTGATGCTCGGACATATTTTTCATCATCGCCTGCATCATCTCCTGATGCTTCACCATTTCAGATTTCAGAGCGCTCATGTCATTCATTTGCATCATGGTGTCGAAATGCTTCTGCATTTTTTCAAAGTTGTTCGACATCATTTTACAGTTCTTTGACATATCGCCCATCTTCATCATCCCCTTGTCCATCTTTCCGGACTGAGAGGTCGTATTGGCTTTCTCCATGTTTGCATGATCATGATTACTGCCCATCATCTGGGCAATTCCGAAGGTTGCCAACCCAAAGGTAAGCAATGCGACGATGGTTAACATGCGAAGTGACTGTTTCATTTTATTTCTCCTTGTATAAAGTTTCTACCATACCTATAAGCAATTGTCATGCCAACACGAACAAACACCGCTTATCGTATTGTTACACATAATGTTATACGGCTTGACATGTGTTTTATGCAGTACCTAAAGATGGATATATTGGAGAATATTATCCCATTGTACTCACAACCAGAGAATATTCTTCGTTTTTGTTCACTCATTGAGATATGTTCAAACGGTTTCTCAGGATATGGATTTCCGGCTGATCGGGGAATAATGAGTTCATATCATAGTAAGATAAAAAAATGACCCCCTTATACATATTTATATAAGAGGGTCCGAGAGGAGGAAAAATAATTTTACTTAGCTTCTGTAAAATTCTTTTATCAAATCATATCAGGAATGTTTTGTACGTTTGTTCCCCTGCTGCGATATATATTTTTGTGCATTCTTTTCAAATTCAGCCTGGCATAACGGACAGCAAACGAAATAGGTTTCGCCATCCAACTTAATTGACATATACGCTTTGTTGCGATTGACCGGCTTGTTACATGTGATGCATCTGTTATTCATTCGTCGTTACCTCCAGCTTCCGGTATAAACATTGAAACAACTCTGTTTTTACCAGTGTTCATTATTACTGCAAGATGTTACTGCAAATGTTGTGCCAAAAGCGACTGCTTTGCCGGATACCCCTGACCGGCAATGACTTTGAGCGAATAATGAAATAACACAGACAGTCACACTCGAAAACAATAGAGAGTATTATTCAATATTGGAGAATATTAAATACTACTACGGTTTTCTCTTCGCATTCCTGTTACCTGTTCTTCTTTGGTAGAATAATAAACCCACTTTACTTATTTTTCTATTGACAAACCAGGTTTGTTTTCTACTGTTTAACAGAGAACAATGATTGACTCCCTTTCATACACAAGGAGGAACAATGCGTTATGGACAGGCGTAACTTTATAAAAACAGGGGTAGCGTTATCAGCAGCTTCGCTGCTCCCGACTCCATTTCTCTCTCCGCACATTATGGCGGCGACTCCCGAAAGATTTCCCAAACCGATGTCCCCTACGATGGATGGTGATGTAAAAGAGTTTCACCTCTACGTGGATATATACCAGCAGGAAATTGTCCCCGGGTTTCGGATACACACGCTTGCTTTTAATGACCAAATCCCCGGACCTGAAATCCGTGTTACGCACGGTGATAAGGTCAGGGTTATTTTCAAAAACAAAACAGAGTTGAATCATACGATACATTGGCACGGATTGCATGTCCCCTGGCGCATGGATGGTGTTCCGTATGTGACCCAGATGCCGGTAATGCCCGGGAAAGAATTTGTATATGAATTTACCGCCGAGCCGTACGGCACCCATTTCTATCATTGTCACTGGGGAACATTGCTGCACATGCAAGCAGGAATGTACGGCAGTTTCATTATTGAGAAGCCCGATGATCCCGTTAAAAAACGATTCGAATATGAACGTGAATATACCCTGATATATTCCGCCCATGATGTAAATTTCATACGAAATGAATTGAACGTCATGCTGGACAGGATGAAAGAACGGATGTACTTAATGAAACACGGTCGTTTCGACAAGGAACGATTCGCCACTTTCGACACCAAGGAAGAATTTGTTAAGGCAGTGGATAACGGCTACCTTCCCCCATATGTAACGAACCGTCGCTCACCTTCCGAACTGCCACAACCAAACTGGTTTACGGTAAACGGTAAATCATACCCGATGACCCCCAATCTACTTATTAAAGAGGGAGAAACTATTCGGGTTCGCTTGATAAACGCCGGTACGGAAGAACATTACCTCCATATGCACGGACACGATTTCTGGCAGGTATGCGATGACGGCATTCCTGTCCCTCAACCCTGGCAAATGAATACTGTCCGGTTGAGTCCCGGTAAAACAATTGATATTATCATCGAAGGAAATAACAGGGGTATCTGGACATTCCATGACCACGATACCCGTCGTGTCACCAATAACGGTTTGTACCCGGGCGGCAACCTGCTGGCATTGGTCTACGAAGATACACCGTCACAGGAAATGAAATTGAACCCCATGGCTCAGAAGATGGGGTTGAAAAGCCTGCCGGTAGTTGCCCTTGATGAATAATTATCAACGAATAAAAAAGACAGGTAGAGAACAATTATGTATAAATCCATTATTATCGTAAGTGTGGTGCTTGCCCTTGTTTGTTTCATGGGGGGACAAGTGACAGCAGAAGTGAGCCCGGAAATTCAACTGGGAGCACGTGGTGTTATGTCTTTTAACACCGACATAAAAAAAGACCAAACCACCAATGCTGTCAGTGACTTTTCAGATACGGACCTGATGCTTGGGTTCAGACAGAAAATGTATAACAAGTTTCGCGGACAACTGGTTATCGGGTTCCAATTCCCGGATGCGGACTCCGATCTCGGGCAGGTGTTCTTTCATCAAACATTCATCAAGCTTGACAACAAGTCAAATATTATAAAAATGGGACGTTCCCGGGTAAGAACAATCCTGTTCGATTTCCCCCTGCTGCGCGATGATGATGCTTTACTGCTGACAACGGTACTTAACCCTTTTTCAAACGGCGAGAACAGTGAAGATCATCAGTACGGAAATGTACTGGAATACACTCATATCTTCGGTCAACGTTACCGCCTGCAATTACATGCCGAGCATTTCCGGGAAACACCCGAAACTCCCGGTACTGCCGAAACCGATTTTGGATTGAATGCCGTTGGTTTCGTTCTGGAATATCAGGTTCCCATTACTCAACGATGGAACCGTCCTTTTATCCAGTCACTCAGTATCGGCTCCAACAATTTCCTGACAGATCGCCCGGGATTTTCCAGTGAATATGACCAGGCACTGAAAAACCTGCTGTTCGGTTTTGTAATCAACATAAAACCTGACCCGGTTCATTTCTGGGATATTCGCTCACAAACTATTTACAACACCGGTTTTGATGAAATACAGAACATAGAAAACTATTCCGACCTGGCGCGTGCCAAAGCAATCGGAAACTATTCCTCTATTCGATATTTATATCGTAAGATGGAACGCCCGACACTTCAGGTGGCACTATCTGGGGGATACAAAAAATTCCCCAACACGTTGCGACCAACCGAATTATTCCAGATAGCTACCAGTCTTTTCTACCGGTTTGGGGCAAACTTCGATATAGGCATACAGCTTCAGTATAAAGATTTCTCAGGTGATTTGAAAGACCTGTATGGCAGCAACGAGACTCGCATTCAGTTCTCATTCATTTATTCTATTGATCAGTCATGGAATAATCAATTTGACGAACGCGAATCTCTATTAAACCTTGAACACGGATATATACCGTAACACAACAGAAAAGAAAAATCATGAAAAACAGCGGTAAAATAATACGCACAGGAATAATAAACATATTTATCCTCATCGCTCTCGTCCTTGTTACCAACACCAGAACTTACAGCCATAAGGACAAACCGCATACCGATGCCGACACCAGTTCTGTTGATACCGGTGAAACTCCAAATGACAGTGTATCGGCAGTAATGGATTCCATCTATCAGCTCATCCAGAACGGATATACAGACCTGCAACCTCTTTTTCAGCGAGGTTGCTACGATTGCCACAGTGACCAAACAAATTACCCATGGTATTATAAATTACCGGGTATCAAGGGGACAATTGACGATGATATAACAGAAGCGAGAAAACATTTGGATATGTCTCAGGGCTTTCCTTTCCTCGGTCATGGCGAACCAAATGAAGATTTGGAAGCAATCAAAAAAGTCTTAAAAGAAGGAGATATGCCGCCTTTCAAATACAGAATACTCCACTGGAACGCTCGCTTCTCGGATGAGGAAGTAAAAACTGTTACTTCGTGGATAGACAAAAGCCTGAAACGCCTGGCAGAGAATAAGCTTCCGCGTTCAACGACGGATAATGATATAACGGGGAATGATAAGGAATAGTGCGAAGAGTAAGTTCAATGATTGAATACCTGGAGTAAAGCCCTCATACTCGCACCATAAAAGCAGACACTATTCATCATCCGTATCGGAAGGTATCTTTGGTGAATCCAAAGTTATCTCCCCTTCTTCACCGGTTCGGATTTTGATTGTGTGTTCAATTGAAGAGATAAAAATTACTCCGTCACCTTGAGCACCGGTATGAGCAAGTTTTTGCAACGTACCAACAATCAAGTCGGTATCCTCCTTACGGCACACTATCTCAAGTTTTATTACTGTGGAGTGATCGGTAACACGATTAAGATCAAGTTCGCTTGCCTCGGGATTTAAGAAGGTTCCAATACGCTCCACCGGAATTATCGACACGACCTTCACACCAATAGCTCTGAGTCCTTCAACAACTTCATCCTTTTTTGATCTCCGTATAAATGCTTTTATTTCCTTCATGACACTTCCCTCGTATTACAAGTTATATCCAACATTAATACTATTGCAATTTTGTTGCCGAAAAGTCTCCACCGCTACTATAAATATCACAAGTACCACTGTCCCAAATCGTTAGGTAGCGTGTAAAAGATTCTCCAGTTACGAGTGTTTGTTTAAAAGCAAATAATATTCTACAATTTCAGATAATATTATTCGGGTAATATATGTTGAGTAGTAGCGACATACGACTGTCACATTGTATATTTTCTCTTGAATGGGCGCCGTGCTAATACTATTGGAACAGAAAGAAAGGCAGAGCTAATAATAGCTCTGCCTGTTTTTTCAAAAGTACCGGGAATAATTACTTATCGCCGCCGAGAATAATCGGCAAACCATCCTCACTGTTCCCGATAACAACAACTTTCGTATTCTGTGACTCAGCGAGTTTGAGGGTTGCCTCTATCCCCTTCCATTTGAGCAACGAGGGGGTAATACCCGCTGAGACAATTTTCTGGAAGTCGGCAATCCCCTTTGCCTCAATCTTCTTTCGTTCTGCTTCGAGCCGTTCTTTTTCAATGGTAAATTTCATCTTCTGGGCTTCCTGATCGGCAGTGAGTTTGAAATTGATTGCCTCCGATATTTTTTCAGGGATAGAGACATCACGCATAATTACATTCTCGATAATGATATACGTATGCCCCATCGCCTTTGTAAGTTCATCCCGAATTTCCTTTTTCACCTGCGCTCGTTTCGTTGAGTATATCTCTTCCGGTGTGTACCTTCCTGCTACATCCCGGGCTATCCCTCTTACTGTTGGCGCCACTTTGACATTATAATAATTCGGACCTATCGTAACTTGGAGAGAATCAATCTTTCTTGCATCCGGACGGTAGAGAATAGATACGTCCATCTTTATCGTAGCCCCATCAGATGAAAGCACCGTGAGCTTTTCCTCCTGTTCCTGTAACTGTATCTTATAGACAATCATGCTGTTCCAGGGAAAATGCCAGTTGAATCCTTCACCGTATATTTTACCCAACTGGGTGCCACCACCAAACTTTGAATAAAAAACCCCCAGATGCCCAGATGGTACTTGTGTACCACAACCGACCATACCAAGCGCCAAAACAGCGACTATCAGTATTGGCAGGTGCTTCCATAATGACTTTTTCATACCATTTCCTCCTTACTTTTATAATGGTTTGTATGAATATACCTGTTGCTGGAAATGGTATTCAACTAAAAGTGAAATATATCTGACAAAATATCCCTACTGATTTACCCAGTACGGAACACACCAACCATACCAATTTGTACCCATAGTATCCACAACCTGGTTGGGAATAAAAAACCGTCGTATTTCCTGAACAAATAA
>JAJRZL010000276.1 GCA_024275255.1 Candidatus Zixiibacteriota bacterium
ATTGATAAGAGATTTGGCAATGATATTGCATTCCTCAATGGAATCGACAAGGAAAATATCGGCATCCCCAATTACCGAACCATGCGAATTATAAAACCGGGCTGCTTCTTTCGATACGGCCAAATCAAAAGTCAGCGGTCCTTGAATGACAACATCATCAAGCAGTTCCATTGCTTTTGGGATAACATAATCAATATCTGTCAGGGTGTGGGGCATTTTGTCGGAAACACTGTCCGCTGCTGCCGAAACCGCCACCTTCACCGGCGACAAATGCAACGCTCTGCCGACAAGCACGGCATTCTCCAGTATCTGCAATTTCAGTTCCTGGTCCGGCTTGACAATCATCCCGCCATCGGTAAAGTTCAGCAACTTATGATAGCCGGGAATATCCAGCACTGCACAATGAGACAGGGTATTTTTCCCACGCAACCCATGTTGTTTGTCAAGCACCGCCCGTAAAAGTGACGAGGTTGGTAGAAAGCCCTTCATTATAAGATCAGCTTTCTTTTCCCCGGCAAGCTGCGCAGCTTTGTGAGCAGCAGTAGTGACATCTTTTATATCTATAATCTCCAGCGGTTCAATCGATACTTCGGCTTTATCAGCCTGCACCCGGATAGCATCTTTATCACCAATGAGAATCCCGTCGATATATCCATCGGCATGAGCTTCCACCACCGCATCGATTACCGCTTCATCCTGTGCCGCAGCCACGGCGACTGTTTTTTTTCGCCCGGCATGGGCAACAGCTATCGCCTGTTTAATCAGCTCATCTGATGAATGAATTGGTGTCGTATCCATGTCAGTATGTTTTCAACTCCTCTTCACCGGTAAGAAACCGTACTCCGGCTGCCGCCAGAGCTTCCATTTCAAATTCACCCGGAACCACGCGCACCTCACTAATAAACGATACCCGCCTGGTAATTTCATTCACAAGTTGTTTTGAGTGTGCCATTCCCCCGGTCAGGATAACAGCATCGACATCACCCGATAACACCACGGCAGCAATACCAATTTCTTTGGCAATCTGGTATGCCATCGCATCGAAGTAGAGCCTGGCTTTGGTATCACCGTCGGCAATCATTTCTTCCACTTTCCGAAGATCGGATTCACCGATATAGGCAACCAAACCGGAATGTCGGGACAGCTTGTCAATCATTTCCTTCTCGGTATATTTTCCGCTATAACAGAGTTTGACCAATCCCCCTATGGGTAGTGCTCCGGCACGGTCGGGAGAAAACGGTCCCATACCAAGCAACCCATCGTTGACATCAACAATCAATCCGCCTTGTAACGCAGCAACTGAAATCCCACCACCCATGTGAGCAGTCACAAAGTTTGCTGTTTCCAGAGTCTTGCCTAAAGCTATTGCTTCTCGCCGGGATACTTCCTTGATATTCAACGCATGTGCCCGGCATTTCCGTTCTATCTCAGGAACACCACTTACCCGGGCAATATCAGTAAAATTATCAACAGTGATAGGATCGGAAATCAACGAAGGGACCCCATACCGCGTACCGAGATGATGGGCAATGATGGGACCAAGATTGGAGGCATGGTTGGAATACTTCGCCGTTCGTACCGCTTCGAGCATTTCCTCATTGATACAATACGAACCTCCTGCTAAAGGCTTCAATGGCGCACCACGACCGACAACCGCTTTGATTTCCCCCTCCTGCAGATTGAGCGAGTCAATCCAGCCATCAATACTTTTCATGCGGTAGTCAAATTGCTCCGCGACATTATCAAACTGTCTGAGTTCATTCGGGTCATGCCTGATAACCTCTTCGGCAAGTTTCGTGTTGCCATCGAACAAGGCAACCTTGGTAGAAGTCGAACCCGGGTTGATAATTAGCATCTTTTGTGCCATGAGCTCCCCCTCTTACACTTCAACTTTTGACAGCTTTATTTGCCGACCACGGTCCAGAGCTTTCAGGTTAATATCTATAAACCGTTCTTTCACTCGTCGTTTAATGGCATCCTGCCAGAGACCGATTTCAAAGGGAAGATAGTTTGTCATCACTCCCAGCAGAATCGTATTCACCAAACGGGGGTTCCCCAGTTCCATAGCAATCTTGTCAGCATCGACGGCAATAACATGTTCGGCGTTCTTGCGCATTGTTGCAATCGGGTCATGAGGGTAGTTGAACTCTTTTGAAGAAGTCACGATTGACGGCACAAGACGAGTGGTCGAAACGATAGCGACGCCGTCTTTTTTCATCCAGTCAAGCGCCCGCAACCCTTCGGCTTGTTCGAATGCCATGAGAATATCTGCCTGTCCGTGTTCAATCGTCGGGGAATACACGACCGGACCAATACGTACATGGGAAGAGACAATTCCACCACGTTGTGACATACCATGAACTTCGGATTTTTTCACATCCATACCGGCATTCATAGCAACATCGGAAATCAACTCCGATGCCAGCAAGACCCCCTGCCCGCCGACTCCGACAATCAAGATATCGTAGCTATTTTCACCAGCCATGACTACACTCCCTCCGGGACAAATTTACTTTGTAAGATAATTGCCTCTGTCGGACAAATCTGCGCACAGAGTGAACAACCGGTACAAAGGGTAACATCAATTTCCGCTTTGGGACGACCATGCTCATTGGTTTCTTTCGATGCTACAATTGCCGGGCAGGCAATACGGAAACAGGCGGAACAACCGTTGCATAATTCCAGGTCAACTACATACGGTTCATCCATAATTCGTTTCGGCATTAAAACACAGGGACGGGAAGTATGGATTACCGATGGCTCTTCTCTCTCGATTTCCTCTTTGATAGTAGTAAGCATTTGTTCGTAATCATACGCATCTACTTCACGGTAGTTTTTCACCCCGAGCGCTTTGCATAACGAGGGAATATCTATCTCATGAGCATCATCACCCATCAATGTTTTCCCGGTAGCCGGGTGTTGTTGCCCACCAGTCATAGCAGTTGCCCGGTTGTCGAGAATAATAATTGTAACATTACTATGATTGTACACTGCATCCATCAAGCCCGTAACTCCGGAATGCAGGAATGTAGAATCACCAATAACCGCCACCGTCCCTTTCTTGGAGCCTTTCACTTTTTCCATACCAATAGCATTACCTATCGAGGCTCCCATACAGATACAGGTATCAAGAGCGTTGAGCGGCTGCATTACTCCCAATGTGTAACAGCCGATATCACCCGCTACCGCCACACCGAGTTTCTTCAGTGCCATAAATGCACCACGATGCGGACATCCGGGACACAATACCGGCGGACGAGGAAACATGCCTTCCTGATGAGGAATAAGAGCCAGCGGTATTTCATCAATAAACCCGGCTTCCTTCAATCCCTCGGCTACACGGATAGGTGAGAGTTCTCCCTGGGCTCCAAAATACTTTTTTCCCTCTATGTGGAAACCGGCAGCCTTGATTTGGTCTTCGTAGAATGGCTCCAATTCTTCTACTACAATGACTTGTTCATGGGAAGCGATAAAATCAGCAATCTTCTTCATTGGTAGCGGATAAGAGAATCCAAGTTTGAGATAATCTGCATCAGGCAATACTTCTTTGGCATATTGATACGAGATACCGCCAGTTATAATGCCGAGCTTGGAACCATTGCACTCGACAATATTTAACGGCGTATCTTCAGCAAACCGCTTGAGTAACTGCAACCGACCTCGAACAACCGCATGTCTTCCCCGTGCGTTAGACGGTATCATCACATACTTTGCCGGGTCTTTGATAAACTTTTTGTCCGGACCTTCTGTTACTTCACCAAGTGTTACAATACCTTTTGAATGAGAAACACGAGTCGTTAAACGAACCATAACCGGGGTGTCGAATATTTCCGATATCTCATACGCCGTTACCACCATATCTTTTGCTTCCTGGGAATTGGATGGCTCCAGCAGAGGGACCTGTGCAAACCGGGCAAAAATCCGATTGTCCTGTTCGTTTTGTGAAGAGTGCATTTCGGGATCATCGGCAGTAATTACAACAAAACCGGCATTAACACCGGTGTAAGCATGGGTCATAAACGGATCGGCAGCAACATTGAGCCCCACATGTTTCATTGTTACCAAGGCTCGACCACCACCGATTGACGCCCCAATACCTACTTCATACGCAACTTTTTCATTAGGTGACCATTGCGAATATACCGAGCGATATCGCATCGCAAGGGTTTCCAGTATTTCCGTCGAAGGTGTTCCCGGATACCCAACCGCCATTTTCACGCCGGCTTCATAGGCACCTCGGGCAACAGCCTCATTTCCTGATAATAATTCTCTCATGATGACACATTCTTTTTTATATAAATAATGTTTTTTTCATACTCCCAAACAGCCATAAAAGCGCATATTTACAGCCTCTTTCATTAGTTTGGAATATGTGTGACGATTTTCACAAACGCAAGTGAAATTGCTTGTTTCAGAGGGAACACACTCAACAATAACAAGAACCGTTCCGTAGTCACGACTATTTCATACAGTTGTCAGGACCACAAAGGTTTGCTCTTCCACCAAAGATGGTGTCCCCAACGGTTTGATTTCATGATGTTCCGCCACAATAAAACTTCATCATGTCGGGTTTCTCATCAGCTTATGGCTGATTTGGAACACCGACCTGCTTAGCTGCATACCATCAGGAAAACCAGAATCCCCCCATTTTCATACAAAACCATAGTTGATAACTCGCTTATAATTCACTTGCAAATCCGGTATTGTTCATTTTATTCCTATGGAACGGTATTTGTTATAAACAGATAGAAATTTGAGAATGAACGTATTTCAAATACAGGGGTAAAACCTCATGAGCAACGAACTTCGATTTAATGTTGCTGACCAGCGAATACATTACACCGGGAAACAAACCAGTTACCCGTTCAGCAAAGACAGGATTGTCGAGTTTTGCTACCGGCATAGTCCTATTCTCGATTTGTATGATATGTCTTTGCACGATGGTGAAGTAATCCTGCTCAACGACAGAATAAACACCAACTCCAATCTCGGGGCACTGCGTAATCGCAAGCTCCGCGAATCTGTCGTTTTATCAGCAGCGCTCTCAGCAATCGCAGTGGGACTGCACGGCAGGGGAAGTTTGAACAAATATCCCGAAGAGCAGGTCACCAAGAAACTCATCAATGAATTAAAACGCGCCAACGACCGTACTGCTGCCCAGGTAATGTCGGAAGTTTTGCAGATAACAACCGAAACATTGCCAATTGGTGAAGAAGTGCTAATCGAATCGACCCTTACCGAAGGGGTTCGTGCCAAACCGGGGAAAGAAGTCGGCGGCAATCCAACTATCGCAGTCGGTGCCCTGTTTGGAAAACAACAGCACCGCGAACAATATGGTGTACAGTTGCCCAAGAATGTTTCGCTTCTTTCAATGGGTAATGACGTAATTGACGGTACAACAAAATCAGTCAAAGGACTGCATTCCAGCCTGACTGCTCTCTTTCTTATCGAAGCCCAGGTAAAACGACACCTGCCCGATATTTATGTCCAGCGATGGATGGGAGGGGCATATTTCAAGGAGTTCAACCCTCGTGAGGCATCTCTTGTCGATGCCGCCAAAATTATTGCTGATTCGTATGGACATAGCGATTTGAACAAGCTCAGCTCATTTTTTATCGACAGGAAACGACATCATCCGGCTATGGATACGCTAAACGAAGCCGGGGTCGCAATTCCATACGACACTGATGGTGACTTATTCCCGTCGCTGATACTCGGTTTGGATGGTATAACCTTTCCTAACGGTCGTTCCTTAAATGCCATGATAGGTGAAATCGGTGGTTCGGCAGAATGGGCGGTGGGAGTGCTTCCGTTAGTATGGCGTGGCGGACAGGCGATAGGTATGCTCACTAGTCATTCGTCACTGACACGTAAAGATGCCACTCCAGAAGAGCTTTGGAACAGCCGCTTCCATTACACCGAAGAAGAGCTGATGATGATTCAGGATGCCCGGTTCCAGCAAAAGCCGTATTTCACCATTCATGATATTATCGACAACCCGTTTTCCGGCGGTATCAGTGCTTTTGGTGCTATTACGGACAATATCTATATTCCGTTCATGAAAGGGGTACAAGTTGATACCGATAACGGGATAATCTCTGCCAGCGTATTGATGATTAACTCACTGGGGATGACCGAGTGCTGGCAGTTGCAGTTCAAGTGCCGCACAAACATCGAGGAGACCCGTCAACGGCTGGCATCGCCAAAAGATAAATTTGACGGACTCCACGGTAAAGAGCTTGAAGCAGCTATCGGGAACATGCTTGAGAATGAAGACTCACGAAGACGGTATCGTATTTTTTTCAACAACGAATACTACCCGGCATCAGTACCAATCCGTGACAAACTGGCGTTATTAAACGATGCTCTCGATGGATTGATTAAACGTGGTGCCTTAAATGAACAGGACCGTGAAATAGTAGAAATTACACGCCATCTTGTCCCTGAATGGTGGGTTAATAATGAGGACTAACAGATAGTCTATTTGTACTTATTACAGATACTATAGCGAGTGAAAAGAAAAAGGCAAAACCATAACAAGGTTTTGCCTTTTTCAGTAGCGATAAACAACTTTTTTGCTAATGCGTTTCCTTGTACACCCTAATGCGGTTCTTGGCACGTTCCAAAGCTGCCCGGACTGAGGGCAAATCAATATCGGTTTCGCCGCTGCCGGCAGATACCAGGCGTTTCTTTTCCCGTTCGTATGCTTGCTGTGCTCGTTCGATGTCTATTTCGTCAGCCAATTCCACCGCATCGGCAAGAATAGTGGCAATATTATTTGAGACTTCCAAAAAACCGCCCGATACAGCCATAATATTCACTTTATCATTGGCATCACGAAATTCAATCCGTCCCGGTTTCAATGCGGTAATCAGCGGAGCATGATTGGAAAGCACTCCCAGGTACCCTTCTGTTCCCGGCACAACCAGCGATTTGATATCCGCCTCGTAGAAAACTTTTTCAGGTGTTACGATAGACAACCGAAACATATCCGCTCACTTATTTTTTTGATTTCTCGTATCGTTCGAGCACTTCCTCAATCGGTCCCGCCATGTAGAACATCTGTTCGGGGATATGATCGAGTTCACCGGCAATAATCATCTTAAACCCTTTAATGGTATCCTCGATTCTTACATAGACCCCGGATGTTCCGGTAAAGGCTTCCGCCACAAAGAACGGTTGAGACAAGAACCGCTGAATCTTACGAGCGCGTTGGACAGTCATCTTATCATCTTCAGATAGTTCATCAATCCCGAGAATAGCGATAATATCCTGAAGGTCTTTATAACGCTGAAGAATCTTTTGCACTTCACGGGCGACCTGGTAATGTTCCTCTCCTACGATACCCGGATCAAGAATCCGTGAGGTTGAATCAAGCGGGTCAACCGCCGGATACAAACCAAGCTCGGCAATCTGACGTGACAGCACGGTAGTGGCGTCAAGGTGTGAGAATGTCGTTGCCGGAGCCGGGTCAGTCAGGTCGTCTGCAGGGACATAAATAGCCTGCACCGAGGTAATGGAACCGGTTTTCGTAGAAGTAATCCGTTCCTGAAGACCACCCATTTCTGTACCCAGTGTCGGCTGATAACCTACTGCTGACGGCATCCTCCCCAACAATGCCGACACCTCGGAACCAGCCTGTACAAAACGGAAGATATTATCAATAAACAGCAACACATCCTGGCTTTGTTCATCGCGGAAATATTCAGCCATGGTCAGACCCGACAGAGCCACCCGCAAACGAGCACCCGGAGGTTCATTCATCTGACCAAATACCATAGCCGTACGGGCAATAACTCCGGATTCTGTCATCTCGAGCCAGAGGTCGTTTCCTTCACGGGTTCGTTCACCAACACCACAAAAGACGGAAAAACCGCCATGTTCAGTAGCAATATTATGAATAAGTTCCTGAATGATAACCGTCTTACCTACTCCGGCACCCCCAAACATACCAACCTTACCGCCTTTAACATACGGTTCGAGTAAGTCAATAACCTTAATACCGGTTTCGAACATTTCCGCCTTGGTTGCCTGTTCTACAAATGACGGTGCTTCCCTATGAATAGGCAAGGTCGGGGTATCAACCGGAAGCTCACCCTTCGAATCAATAGGTTTACCAAGTAAGTTAAATACACGCCCAAGCGACCGTTCCCCAACAGGCACCCTGATAGGTGAACCGGTATCTACTACTTCCATCCCACGGACAAGACCATCGGTAGAAGCCAATGCAATACAGCGAACGATATTATCACCGACGTGCATAGCGACTTCAACGGTTAAGTTTATATCCTTTTCCTTATCAACAATCTTGATTGCGTTCAGGATATCCGGTAATGAATCCGCTTTGAACTCACAGTCCACCGTTGGTCCGATAACTTGAACAATTTTCCCGATATTTTCAGCCATTAGGCTATCTCCAGTTCTATGTCAACACTTTCTTTTCAGGTTATGTTTTCCCTACCCCTTCAATGCCTCCGCACCGGCAACAACTTCGAGCAGCTCCTTGGTAATCTGAGCCTGACGTGCTTTGTTGTAATCAAGGGTCAGGTTATCAATCATCTCACCGGCATTCTTCGTTGCAGCATTCATCGCAATCATCCGACTGCCATGCTCACTGGCAAAGGATTCCGCCAGCGCTGTTACCAATTTTGTCGTTGCATAACCGGGCATCAATGAAGCGTATATCTGTTCAGCATTCGGCTCGAAGATATAATCACTCATCGTTTCTTCCGTATCCACTGCTGTTTCCGGTCGGGGAATGGGAAGGTACTTTTCAAAAGTAACTCTATATTTCACCATTGAGAGAAACCGAGTATATAACAGGGTAATCTCATCAACATCTTTCTGTACAAATCTATTCGTTAAAAATTGTACAATATCTTTCGCCTTGCTGTAATCGAGCACTCCACCCCAGTCATGGTAATACCCGACTATCGGATAAGGGCGTCGTTTGAAAAAGTCATTTCCCTTTTTGCCGACAAGGACCAACTCCATACCAAAATCTTTGTTTTCATCAAGCCAAATAGTTGCGTGACGAATGATATTGGAGTTATACGAACCATACAACCCACGGTCGGAGGTTATCACAACTAATAACTTTTTTTTAATTTCACGTTCTTCAAAGTATGGATGTGAAATCTCACCCTGGGAACCGGCAGCCAGATGTTTCAGCATTTCATCCATCTTTTCCGCATACGGACGAGCCTGCTCTACCCGCTGTTGGGCACGACGAAGCTTGGCAGCCGCCACCATTTCCATCGCACTGGTGATTCGCCGGGTAGATTTAACTGACTTAATTCTCTTTTTTACTTCACGAAGTGTCGCCATACGTGCAACCTGTTGTGTGGTCCTTCGTTACACATGGTTCGATACAACCTTATCAAGCCATGTCATGTTATTTTTCTTTTTCCTACTCGGATTCCGTAACATTAAACTGCTTCTTAAATTCAATTACCGCCGATTCAAGACGTGAATGTATTTCGTCTGAAATCTTCTTTTCCTTTTCCAGTGTATGTTCGATATCAGGATATTCTTTTTCACAGAATGCCAAAAACTCCGTCTCAAAACGGGAAATATCATCCGTCGGAATGTCATCAAGGTGTCCGTTCGAAGCGCACCAGATAATCATCACCTGCTTGGTGACATCCATCGGAACATACTGCCCCTGTTTGAGCAGTTCCACCATCTTCCGACCACGGTTGAGCTGTTTCAAGGTCGCTTCATCGAGATCAGAGCCAAACTGGGTAAAGGCTTCCAATTCACGGAACTGCGCCAGGTCAAGTTTGAGGGTACCGGCAACTTGTTTCATCATTTTTGTCTGGGCGTTACCACCCACACGGGAAACAGAAATACCAACGTTAATGGCAGGGCGAACACCGGCAAAGAAAAGCTCGCTTTCGAGGAATATCTGACCATCGGTAATAGAAATAACGTTAGTCGGAATATACGCCGAAACATCGCCTGCCTGCGTCTCAATAATCGGCAGGGCGGTCAAAGAACCACCACCGAGTTTATCGGAAAGCTTGGCAGCACGCTCCAGTAAACGTGAGTGACAGTAGAAAATATCACCAGGGTATGCCTCACGTCCCGGTGGACGACGCAATAACAATGATAGCTGACGGTATGACTGTGCCTGTTTGGACAAGTCATCGTAAATAACGAGGGCATGTTTGCCATTATCACGGAAGTACTCACCCATAGCACATCCGGCATAGGGGGCAATATACTGCAAAGGAGCAGGATCGGCCGCACAGGCGGAAACAACAATGGTATATTCCATTGCATTATATTTGCGGAGTGTTTCTACAACCTGGGCTACGGTTGATTCTTTTTGCCCGATAGCGACATAAATACAGAATACATCGGTATTTTTCTGATTGATAATGGTATCCAGCACCAATGCGGTTTTCCCTGTTTGACGGTCACCGATAACCAGCTCACGCTGTCCACGACCAATGGGAATCATCGAGTCAATAGCTTTCAACCCGGTCTGGAGGGGTTCTTTTACCGGCTGACGTTCCA
>JAJRZL010000277.1 GCA_024275255.1 Candidatus Zixiibacteriota bacterium
AAGCCTGGTTTTGAAAAATGCCAAATCAATCCCCACCTGCTTGGTCGAGAAGGCATCCCCGAGGGTCTGGTTAGTGGAAACAGGGTCATCGGAGCCGCTGGCAATCTGTATGACGACATCGGTTTTATCAGTTACTTTACCGATAATTGCTACACGCGCCCGAAGCCGCTGGCGATTGCGGGCATCTTTGTTTCCCTGGTCAATCATTTCATGACGATACCGCAGGTCACCTTTTATTTTTACATTATCAGTCCAGTTCCCTGCATTTGCGGTAGTGAGCATGAAAGCTGCCAAACAACCTGCTTTAACGATTCGTGAGAAAATAATTTCACCTCTCTTGTTTGAGTTTACTTTGTTCTCATATCAATTTTGAGCAATGAACGGGGTACAATGTGAGAATTGTGTTAGGGAATAGTTAAAAATGTGTAGTTTTATGATGCTTGTTTCATAATGAGGGGTTTTATATGGGAAAGGGTAAATTGCAATACTTGCACCATATCAATTTCTCGTAGGTTACTTTTCTTTGCCTAATCGGTTTGTGAAAATATATCATTGATATTTTGAAAAACGCAAAGTTTGCTAATGTGCGGTTTTTATATGATTGAGCGCATATATTGGTAATCGTTGCTTTATGGTTGTTATCATGTTATGTGATAACGTGATACATTGATATATGAGCTGTTGTTGGTTTGATTTGGTTTCGCATGAATTGCGTTTGTGCTTTGGCGGATATGGAGGGGATTGTCTGTTTGCTTTTTTATCTTGTTGTTGTACAATGTGATAGCTCGCATAAAAGTGAAATTTCAGTTGTTGGCATGATGATTGTTGTATAATCAACCGTAGTTAGTTACTCAACAAAGTTAGTATGGCGGTGAAGGGTATCTAATTTGGTGGGGATGTAGGCCACTCTGGTGAGTGGCCTTTTTTAATAGTATCGCAATGCTCTTTCTTACCGGCAAACATATTTACACGACTCATCCTTTTGTCTTGACCGGTAATCCCTCAATATTTACTATAAAAACAAGGTTTTAATTCCTCATAACTACCTGTCTGTTGGATGAGGTGAATCTTGTTCAAACAAACATTTATTGTAACCCTCCTTCTATTTTTTGTATTTCAGTCAATATCTGTTCAAGCTGTCAAAGAATTACCAGGTGTAACTCATAAAGAGACATCCCCCGTGCCTTTGCTGCCTTTGGGAAATGCCAACAGGAGTTCCTCGCCGGGAAAAATAATCGGAGTTACATGGTTTGATTTGCAGCATCGCGGTTCCGTGGGGCGAATGATTGGTCGGGGGCAGCATGGCACCCCGGATACGACCCTGATTCACTTTAGCTGGACGTATTTACCTCAACCGGAATATGTTAACCGGGCATACATGTATCGCTCATACAATATCAATACCGGGCAGTTCAGCCCATCAGTACCGTTACAGAGCAGCGGGGAATATGCCGGATATGTCGGGCTGGAGGTGACCGGTGATAACCGGGCAATCGTCGGTGGGCAGAATCTTGAGGATTTCGATCTTCGTACTGATTGTCAATTTTACTGGGATGACTTCCCCGGAGCCGGTTTGTTTTCTTTTTCCGGCCAGGTTCCGCATAACCTCTCGGAATATGGTGGACCTGCCGGGCAACGGGTGCTCTGGCCCAAGTTCCGATATGTGGAAGGATTGCATGATACGGTCTTGTATGTGGTAGCGACAGTGACACCTGCCACTTCGGATGCTCCTCATGCTTTGTATTATTTCCGACGGGTAGGTGCTGATTCCGATAGCAATGCCTACTGGGATTACCCGCCATTTATTGTCGATACCGTTTACACTATGGCACATGATATTGCTGCTGACAACACCGGTAAGGTTGCTTTGGTGTGGACCGCTAACCTCCCCTGTGAGGGCGACCCGTGTGATACCTGCTCCGGGTACGAGTGCCGACAATACCCATTACAAGACAACGATGTTTACTATCAGGTTTCTTATGATTATGGAGCAGCATGGCAGCCGAAGGTCAATGTAACCAACTATCGGGTAACCGAAGGGACAGAGGATGATTTCCGGGCTGGTGATGATTTGTCAGCTCTTATAGACGGAGACGGCTTTTTGCATATTGTCTGGGGAGCGCGTTTCTGGTCCCATGATGCCATTGAGACCGGTCAGACGGAACTTTTGCGGGGCAAGATTTTTCACTGGTCCGAAGAGATTCCAGCAATACGAACAGTGCATGATTTTCTATGGGACCAGACTACCTGCACTGGCGGACAGTGGATGCTCAATGCTGCGAAGATGTCTGTCTCGGAATGTAATAATAACTTGTATGTGTTGTTTACCCAGTTCAATGATATTCCTGCCGGTATTGATGATGACTGTGGGACAAGTGATGCTCCCGGATTTCCTGATGGGGGAGCCAATGGTGATTTGTATGTGGCTGTTTCATCAAATAGCGGGGTAAACTGGGATGCCGCCAGAAATATCACCAACTCGCGTACTCCCGGTTGTGATTCTCTCGGTGGGGTCGGGGGACCCTGTGATTCTGACAATTGGGCATCAATGTCACGGTTCGGTACGCAAACAGCACTCCTGCCCGGTGATACGACAACTGATATCGTAGTCCCCGGAGGTGGAGTGGATAATGGCTGGTATCTCGATGTTCAGTATATCAATGACCACAGTGCGGGAGCAATTATCAATGGTGAGGGGTTCTGGCAGTTGGCGGATGTCCGCTGGTTTCGGATGGCATGTGTGGAGCCGGTTGTTGAAGTGCGGTTCACGATGTCTGAAGACAGCATACATTTTCCGGTATGGACACACCATGGTCAGCAGTTTGATGTTCCGCTCACCCTGACCAATATCGGCAATGGTGATCTGCATTACAGTATGAACCTTGTCGAAGAAACAGGACCTGCCGGGTGGCTAACGGTTTCCGGGTTTTCGGGGGTTGTGTCAGCAGGGATGAATAACGAGGAAACAGGAACTGTTCATCTCAATACTGGTGGGATAGTCAACAATCCCGGAACGACTACAGCATTGTATGGTCAGGTGATTATTATCTCCGATGCTGTTACCTCACCGGATACCTTCTTCATTACTCCTTTGCTTGTTACTGATACCTTGTATCCACCGGAGTTTGATACTCTCAGCACAACTTGTGTAATGTTGACAGTAAGCAATGACGGAAGTTGCGGTAATGAAGGCGCCGGGAGAGTCAACCTTGACTATGTCAACAATGGTGACTGTGATTCAACTGCTGATGTCTATCTGTATGATGCCTCTCCAGTTATTGGTTGGATAAATGGAAATGATACTATAGTCAACCATGCCATGTACGGTGCTGGTTTTATTGGTCAGTATGGTTTTGTGCCTGTGTCAAACAACGATGTCTATTCCGATGGCATACAAAATATCTATACTGCTAATTTCCTGTCACATGATTCATCAATTGCTTTTGAAAAAACATGGTATGCGCCAACTATTGCCGATACTTGTCCTTTTATCATCCAGTCTCTTCGCGTATGGTCACATGATACCACCGAACATACCGGTATTACCCTGGGTGAAATGTTTGATTGGGATATTCCTTCCGATTCCGGAGTAACCAATGGCTCAGGAATATTTGCCGGTGATAATTTTATCTGGCAGTATGGTAGTGAATATCATCAGGATGACACCGGAGCAAACCCTGCCTGTCAGGACAATGATGCTCGTTTTGGCGGTGTTGCCTTTTTGGGAATGTTCATCAAAGCCGGTGACTGGGATAGTGCCGGTCAAATATTATCACCCTATGCCGGGTACACTGCCGCCAATGCAGACTATGTGATTGGCGGTAAGAATGGACTTAATGTGTCAACATTATATGCGAAAATGCAGGACAGCGGTTTTACTCTGTATAGCAGTGGTAACCCGGATTCTCAATTAGTCGATTTACACACAGTGCTGACTTATGTGCATAATTATTCGTTAGTCCCATTGGAAACGCTTATTGTTTATTCAGCTCTTATAACGGTAGAAAATGGTGACAGTATTACATTGAGAAATTACTACGAACAGGCACAACAATGGTATTGCAACCATGTGCTGCCATCAGTTTCGTTATGTGACCATTCCTGTTGTCAGAATCGGGGTAATGCTGACGGACAAAGCGGGTCAGGAGGTCCGGTTGATGTTTCGGACTTGACATATCTTATTGCCTACCTGTTTAGCGGAGGACCCATTCCTCCCTGCGAGGAAGAAGGAAATGTTGATGGTGTGTCTGGTCCTGTGGGCCCGATTGATGTTTCAGATTTGTCATATCTTGTCAGTTTTTTGTTTCAGGGGGGTACTCCTCCACCACCGTGTTAGAGATTACCTACTCGATTTTTGATATATATTATTGTTGATTTGTAAATACTATGTAGTTATTGATACTCTTGAAAAATAAATACGCGGGTGAGTGTATTTTTTCGGGCAACTATCAGATGTATGTACGAGAATGTTCATAGTAGGTCATACTTTGACACATGTGCGAGGATAACGATAATGATATGTTTTTTTCATATGTAGGAAGATACTATATTTGAGCAGTTACGTGTAACAATTACGTTATTCCATAATCCCGTACTTCCCGTTGATGACTTCATGACAGGGGGATATGAAAGGGGTATGATGAAGGTATTAATTATTGATGATGAACAGATGATTCTTTCACTGGCTGAGCGCATTCTCAAGCGAGAAGGGTATGAAGTAATAACAGCCGATTCGGGTGGAGCCGGTATCGAGGTTTTCAAAAATCAATCAGATACTATCGACTGTTTGCTGTTGGATCTTACTCTTGACGATATGCACGGGTTTGATGTACTCAGGGAAGTCCGCTCCATAAAGCCGTCAATTGCCTGTATCATATCAAGCGGGCAGGGGATAGAAGGAATAGATTTCCCTGCCGAACTGCGGAAGAGAACAACATTCCTGGAAAAACCCTATCGCTCAAAACAACTTACTGCAATGATAGAAGAACTGCTGGCAGTATCATCGTAATACATGTTTTTTCATTCATAGTAGGTTGTGAGTAGTGTAAACAAATATAAAAAAGCCGGATATGCATATCCGGCTTTTTTATATATGAATGATATCTTACTTTTGCGATTCAACCACCGCAAGAGCAGCCATATCGACAATTTCGTTGACATCCAAAGTACGGTGAAGCACATGCACCGGTTTGGAGAGTCCCATGAGAATCGGTCCGATAGCATCAGCACCACCCATCCGTTGAGCCAGTTTGTATGCGATATTACCGGAATTGAGATCAGGGAAGATAAAGATGTTTGCCTGTTCCTGTAGCTGGGAGAAGGGATAGTGTTTCTTTATTAAATCCGGCATCAGGGCTGTGTCCGCCTGCATTTCACCCTCAACAATAAGTTCCGGAGCTTTTTCTTTCAAAATAGCAGTAGCTTTGGCAACTTTATCGGATTCGGGAGCACGGGCTGAGCCGAAGTTCGAGAATGACAACATGGCAATACGAGGTTCGATATCAAACCGTTTGGCAACTTTGGCTGCGCACACGGCAATTTCCGCCAGTTCTTCCGCACTGGGGTTGATATTAACCGTCGTATCGGCAAACATGAAGGCGTTGCCTTTTTGCAGCATGACAAACATACCGGAAACCCGGGTGACACCCTCCGCGAGGTCGATAATCTCCAGAGCCGGTCGTATCGTGGTCGGATAATCGGAAAGCACACCGGAGAGGACCGTATCACAATCGCCCATCTCAAGCATCATCAAACCAAAATACGTACGGTCACGCATTAACCACAAAGCACGGTCATACGTCATCCCCCGACGGCAACGTTTCTCAAAATAACGTTGTGCATATTCCGGGCGTTTTTGAGATGCAATGGGATCGATAATTTCCAAGCCATTGATATTAATTTCATGTTCTTCAGCTACTCTCTTAATGTCTTCAGGGTGACCGAGTACTATTGGAGTACCAAAGCCTTCTTCCTGGATAATACGGGCAGCCTGTAAGATTCGGCTGGAATGACCTTCCGGAAAAACAATACGTTTAGCTGGTTGCGCTTTTGCTTTTTCGTTGATGACACTCATAATCTTCCGGCCATGACCTGCACGTTCAGCCAGTTGCGCTTTGTATTCCTCGATATCAACTGGATTTTGAGCAACACCGGTTTCCATAGCGGCTTTTGCCACTGCGGCTGATTCCCAGACAAGAATGCGATGGTCAAACGGTTTGGGAATGAGGTATTCCCGACCAAACCGAAAACTTTCCTCGCCATACGCTTCAGCTACCGAAACCGGCACATCCTGCTTTGCCAAGTCAGCCAGAGCATGAGCGGCGGCTATTTTCATTTCTTCGTTGATAGCAGTAGCAGCAACATCAAGCGCACCGCGGAAGATAAACGGGAACCCGAGAACATTGTTAACCTGGTTCGGGTAATCACTCCTGCCGGTAGCCATGATGACATCTTTCCGGGCTGCAATTGCATCGGGATAGGTAATTTCCGGATCAGGGTTTGCCATTGCAAAAATAATCGGGTCTTTTGCCATGCTTTTGACCATATCTTGGGTAACCAAATCTTTTATCGAAACCCCGACAAATACATCAGCATCTTTCATGGCATCGGCAAGGGTATGGCAATCAGTTTTACGAACAAACTCAGCCTTGTATTTATTGAACGTATCTCCGCGACCTTCATACATCACTCCCTTGGAATCGACCATGAGCAGGTTTTCATGTTTTACCCCAAGTGAGCAGTACAACTTGGCGCAGGCAATACCGGCAGCACCGGCGCCAGAAAACACAACACGGATTTTATCAATATCTTTTTTAACGATTTCAAGAGCATTTATCAACGCCGCCGCCGAGATGATAGCGGTCCCATGCTGGTCGTCATGGAAGACAGGGATATTCATTGTTTCCTTGAGTGTCTCTTCAATGTAGAAACATTCAGGAGCTTTGATATCTTCGAGGTTGATACCCCCGAATGTAGGCTCCAGAAGCTGGCAGGTTTTGATGATTTCGTCGGCATCTTCGGTCTTCAATTCAATATCGAACACATCAACATCGGCGAACCGTTTGAACAACACCCCCTTACCTTCCATCACCGGTTTCCCGGCCATCGGGCCGATATTCCCCAGTCCCAAAACGGCTGTACCGTTGGTTACAACCGCAACCAGGTTACCCTTGGCAGTGTACTTGTACACATCGGCGGGGTTTTTATGGATTTCAAGACAAGGTTCAGCGACCCCGGGAGTGTAGGCTAACGAGAGGTCAAGCTGAGTACGACAGGGCTTCGTGGCGGTGACTTCGATTTTGCCACATCTCCCTTTACTGTGATAATCGAGTGCTTGCTGCTTGGTTATCATGGCAAGTCAACTCCTGTATGAGTATTAAACGTTTCATTTTACACGAGGGCGAATATAGGGGGTTCAGGGAACAAGTCAAGGTGTTTCGGCAGGGGAATGTTCCCTTACAACAGGGTTTTTTAAGGAAAGATTGAGATGTTGTCCATTTTTGGTGGATAATTCTTTTCTTATTGAAATGAAAAGTCAATATATCCTGTTTGAAAAAAGTCAGGACATGCATGTCCTGACTTTCTATCTGTATGAGAAATCATGATATATGGGTTGTCACTGTCTGAAAACGGTATCGGCAATCAATTCCCGGGCAAATTCTTTGGCATCGGGCCACCTCATCTTTACAACAAACATCCCCCGTAAGTCACCTACTTTGTAGCCGGTAGCTTTATCGTTTGGATACCTGTCTTTGAGCACGGCTTTAACCGTTGGTTCCAGTTTCTTGTAAGGACCGTGACATTGCAGACACAACCCGCCAATACGAATCGGTTTGTAATAGTAAAACACTTTTCCGCTGTCAGTATTTTTCCATTCCGACAGGAAAGTTGTCTTGGTTTGTTTCGAATCGGCAAAGCGGGCTATAATTTCCTGCTCTTGGGGAGTGGCTTTGTTTTCCGGGTTGCGGTTTTTCTCACTGACCCGACGGATTGTCCAGATTGGTTTATTGGAATGGGTCGAAGCGATAAACGGAGCTTTTTCCTGGCAGACTTCAATAGCCTTCATTGCCCCGCCTTCTTTCATCGCCGAGAGCAGTTCACCTTTCAGGTTCCGGGCGAAATTGGCTATCAGTTGTGATGCTGCCTTTTGTGCCAGAATATCATCGGGATTTGCCGAAACTGTTTTTGAAGATGACTCTTTATTGCTGTTGCTACAACTCAGCAGCAACAGGGTCAATATGAGTGCAACGTAGTATCGCATACTTCCTCCATCGTTGTATATTAGAATTCGTAACCAAATCGAACATATAAGCGATTATAATTATCTTCCGCCATACCATATCCTATTTCAAAAGGACCAAGCGGTGAGTCCAGGGAAAGAAACGCTCCCACAGCGTGTCGTAAATCCTTTATTTTGATATCATCGGTACTGATAAAAGTGTTTCCCAAGTCATACCTGATACTGAAGTATAACCATAATGGCAACTTGATACGGAGTTCATGGCTCATCAGCAGCATTTTATCACCGCTGAGCTGGAACGTTCGCAATCCGGACAACGATCTCATACCGCCAAGATAAAATTTTTCAGATGCCGGTAACCCCGAACGGGAAATACCCACCGCAAAACGGGGATGGTAATTGAAGTATGTTCCGAAGGCGAAGTATGCTTCTACCGAAGTGAAAAAACGGGTATATTCAACATCACCACCGAAGAGTTTACCTGCCAGTTGCAGTTCGAAGTAATGCTGTTTGCCGGAATTGGGAAACGGGATACGGTCAAAATTTTCTACCAGCGATTCCAGTTTGAATATGCGCAGTCCAAATGTTTCTTTGTCTCCGGTTTGTTCCATTTCATAACGGACATCCTCAAACTCAATCCCGGCGGTTACTGTCCCCAGCCGGGAAATCTGCTGTCCCAGTCGTATATCAAAGCCGGTTTTCAGTTCCTCTCGTTTATCAATAAGAGAATCTGCCGCATCGTACAAATGCCTGTCAAGCTGGGTGTGGTACACCCGTATATTTCCGGTTAAATAGGTGGAGAAAATACGGTCGGCTTTGAAATTGGCATAGTAGTTCTGCCTGTCGGGAGAATACCTGGCATGAAATAGTAATTCCAGCCCGGCACCGGCAATATTGTCGTCGAACAGCTCAATAAACTCCTCGGAATCGTACTCATCATCCCAATGCCACCCTAAACGCATTTGTCTATACAGTTTTTCTTCGACCCGAATTCTGACAATTGCTTTACCGTTATCAGACAGTAAATCAACCGTTACCCGGTCAAACAAATCGGTCCCGAAAATATTGGCAATCCCCTGGGATGCAAGACGGGTGGAGTACGGTTGACCGACATGCAGCGGAAAAAGGGAGCGAACAAACCAGTCACGGGTTCTACGAGTACCGACTACATCGATACGTTTGATTATTGCTTCATCAATATATAAGGTGATTTGTTTTTTTTGAGGGTTGATTTGTATATCGTGGATATATGCCAGGTCATAATGGTGCGTTCGGTAGAGTTTCAAAATACTGTCCGTAACTGCACGTAAACTGGCGGGGGTGATATACGAGTCAACCAAAGCAGTGGCTATCCGGGCGTTTATGACAGAATCAGAAAAGACGGTATTACCGATACAGGTAATGTTTGTCTCGGCTGTTTTCGGGTTTGGAAATCCCGACAGAACTAAACGGTAACGGCGTATTTCGGCGGAAAAGCCGGTAAGGGGGATAAGCTCCGCTTGCAACTGGAAGAGTCCTGATTGACGGACAATTTTTTTCAGGGTGCGTATCAACTCCTGGTGGCTGAATGTCCGGTGCAACAAATTTCGAAATATAGTGCTGGAGTAGTTGTTCAGGGGGGTGTTGAAGGTAATGGTGTCAATGGTTATCAGGATATGGTCCTCTTGTTGTTGAAGTAACAATCGCAGGCTGTCAGCAGCTTGTTGTCCCTCGATATAACCAAGTTTGATAATACTGTCACGTAGTTTGAAATCACTTGCCTGAATTTCATCCGACACCGGTGTAATTACAAAATCGGCATCTGCAAGTTCCTTCGCCAGTTTATCAGCGGTCATAATAGAGGTCGCCTGGTTGGCAATATCAACCGGAGTGGTTAATTTTTCTTTTGGTGATAGTGGGCTGGCGGTATTCACCGCTACAACAAAACGAACCGAATCACTCATCTTGCTGACAATACTCACCGGAACAGGAATCACCATCCCGCCATCCATCAACAACTTTCCATCCTGTTCCACCCCGGTAAACGCCAGCGGAAAAGCGGTTGTGGCTCGCATGGCATCGGCAAGGGACCCATTATCGAATATAACCGGTTTACCGGTAACCATATCAGTGCAAATAGTCTTAAAAGGAATGGGCAGCCGAGTGAAATCACGGGAGGAGCGGTATGTTGCCCGTGTGGTCAAGCGGGTAAGGATTTCGGTCAGTTTTTGCCCGGACGTAAAACCCTGGGGAATATCGGGTCTCAAGCCATTGAAACGGAGTGAGAGGAGTTCTCTCCCCCGTTCCCGCCGTTTAGTCTGGAACATTGTCCGGCGAGCCGGTTTGTTGGTAAAGAGTTGTGTGAAATCCAAACCGCGAACTATCTGTTTCAGTTGTTGGGGAGTATAGCCCGAAGCATACAGTCCGCCGATAATTCCCCCCATAGAGGTCCCGGCTATGGCGACCACATGGATACCGTTTTCTTCGAAAGCCTGAAGAATGCCGATTGTTGCCAGCCCGCGAGCGCCCCCGCCGGAAAGCGCCAGTAAAACGGAATACTGTTGCCCTTCAATTTCCGGATCAAGACCGTTCAGTCCGCCAATAACAATGTTGTCCCGACTCTGAACGGTCGGGATAAACAGCAGGCAATAAATAATGATATGCAGGCAAAAAGTTTTCACTTGCCAATCCAATGAGCCACACAGTTCCTTATATGCAACGTACTTGATTCAAAGGATAATAAACAGTGACTCTTTCCCGTATGGAATTAAAAAAATTACGCTCGTTGAAAACAAAAAAAGGAAGGCGAGAACTGAAATTGTTTCTGGGTGAAGGAGTCCGGCTGCTTGAAGAAGCCTGGCGACATAATATTCGGCCGGAAATACTCTACTATACTCCGGATGTACTATCAGAACGGGGCGAGAAACTGTTGTTACGCATGGCGAAAAAGAACATCAGACAGCGGCAGATTTCCAGTAAACAGCTCGATATGATAACTGAAACAAAAACACCCCAGGGGATAGTCGGTCTGTTTGCCATTCCCGAATATACCATTGAGCAACTTTATGATACGGAGATACGTAATATGTTACTATGTGAACATATTGCAGATCCCGGTAATATGGGAACCCTGTTGCGCTCGGCGCTTGCTTTTGGTTTTGAATCTGTGTTGCTGTGCGGCAACTGCGCGGAACCGTATGCCCCAAAAGTTGTCCGGTCATCTGTTGGAGCATTGTTTGGTCTGCGTATTGTACCTGTTACGTATGGAACGTTGGAAGTACTGCTCCAGCAGCAAAATATTACTGCGGTTGCCTCTGATATTGCGGGAGTTCCGTGGCAAAAGGTTCGGAATCGAATTAAGCGGTCCGATAGGTGTATGCTGATGATTGGTTCGGAAGCAGAAGGATTGTCGGAGGAATTAAAAAAAATGGCGCACGTTACGGTGAGAATCAATCATACCAAAAAAGTGGAGTCGTTAAATGCTGCTATTGCCGGTTCCATCTTGATGAAACAAATTTATGACATGACATAGAGAAGATAGACTATGAATAATCGTATTTTGGGTGTACTTGTTTTTTCGGTGTTTTTTCTTTCCCTGCCCGCAGTCCATAGCCAGGAAATATTTCGGGTAAAAGAAGGGGTCTATTCAACCAATAGTATCACCACTACCATGCGAAACATTTCAGGAAACAAGGTCAACATTGAATCGGCATCTACGTTATGGGGCAAGCTTTCTATTGCTACCTCGGCAAAAAATGAAATAAAAATTACCTATTACAAAACAGCAAAAACGGATTCCAAATCAACAGCGATAGACTACATCGACCTTATCGCTGTCGAACTTCATAAGGTCGCCGGAGGTGTTCGTTTGCAAATGAGAGCATCAAACCCTGCTCCCTGGAGTGGCACGAATGAGTCCGCCTGGGTGGAAGCTGAGCTTACAGTACCTGAACATACCTCCCTTGATATTGATGCGCAGTACTTTCGCATAGATGCCAATGGTCCTTTTTCTGAAGTAATCGTGGCTCCCTCTTTGGAACGGATAGACATTGCCGATGTCACCGGCAGGCTTGATGTGCAAACGGCAAACCAGCGGGTATCAATAGCTGATATCACCGGTGATATTTCCGTATCAACTTCCCATGCCGCTCTCGATGCATACAACATTGTAAGTGATGATAAACAGGCGGTATTCCGTAATGAATATGGAGACATCACCATTGACGGTTTTATCGGGGAATTGAACGTGAAGACCAGTTACGGCCGGATCGATATTTCTGGGTATCAGCCATTGAGAAAGCGTAATATCATTCGCGGGCAATACGGTCCTGTCAGTGTTGATATAAATCGCATAACTGATGCGCAAGTTGTTATTGCCAACAGGTTTGAAGATATTGACCTGGGGCTTCCTGCTGATATTTCAGCAATGTTGACACTGGCAGTGAGCGAAGATAGTAAAATAGAGGTAAGTAATCTGCTGTTTCAGACCGATTTAGTAGAACAGAACCGGCTTAGTTTGATTGCCGGTTCCGGTGATGCCACCATCCGCGGAACTATTCGTGGGAAGGGCAATATTTACGTGAGAGGTATGGAAAACAAATAGCAGATGTCATGAAGTTTTCAAAGAACGTATTGTGGGAGTGTGTCCTCCTCCTGTCAATTTGTGTTGGGGGAAGCATCACATCAGCCCGGGCAGAGCGCGTACCTATTCCCGGCGGAGTGTTTTATTATCAATCAGCCACGCAGGTGAAAAACTCTACCGCAGCCTGGATTAATCCGGCTGGTATTGCCTGGAACTATGACATGGCGGTACAACTCATGGCTGACTATACCAACGGCAGTATCGGGAAAAGCTGGGGAGTAGTGATGCAGCGGGAGAGCATGGTTGTTGGATATCGATATCTTGACAACCCGACAGGAAATAATTACCGGGAGTATCTGGTTGCTACCGGTTTTCACCTGGGACAAAGCATGGTGATGGGTGGTTCCATTCGATATTTCAAGGATGGACCGGATACGTACTATCATCGAACGTATGTCAATCTCGGAGTATCCGGTCATTTAAGTCCGGCGTTTGACTGGGCAGTGGTACTTTCTAATCTGAACCGCGGCAAAGTCAATGGTGTTCGTTCCGAGATGGAACAGCAGTATTCTTTGACCTATCATCTCGTTCCCGGAAAAGTGATGTTATCAGTTGACGCCCTCTTTTCAACCGGACAGGCGTTTAACGAGGCTGAATTTATTTATCATGCGGAATGGATGCCGGTAACCGGGCTGTACCTTGACGGGTATGTCGATTCCCAGGATAATTTTCAACTGGGTTTACGGTTAAACCTGACACAATATTTCATGGGCTGGCAGGGGATTTTTACCGGAAGCGGCAGTCATAGCCGCTCAACATTATTTATCGGTTCCACCAGTCGCTACCAGCCGACATTTCTCAAATAAAAAAGGAAAGCGGAACCGTGATGGTTCCACTTTCCCGTAATGGTAAAAGATATCTTTATCTTACGGAAGAATCAGCCAGAATTCTTTTGAATAACCACGGCTGGTACTGCCGGTTGAGAAGCTATTCTGGTCATCATAAATGCCTATCTTCACTTTAACTGAATCAACCGTTCCCATATTCAAGTCATCGGAATGCCCGGTGTTGAGCAACCGACCCAAAACAACAGTATACTCATTGGCAGCATCGCTATAAGTACTGACAGCCCTGGTATCCCAGCGACTCCCACGTTCGGCATTGGACTTATTCTTTAATGTGGAATCAATAACAAAACTTGGCAGCCGCTGTCCTTCAACCCATCCATCGGTTAATAAGGCAGTTACATAAACTGTATCGACTATTATTGAATCGTTGGGAGGTTCACCAATACTTGTCGTATCGTAACGAATATAGAGTGTGTCATTAGTATTCAAGGTATCATCAGTATAAAGAGCATAGCCTGTCAGTACATCGCTGGTGTCCTGGTTAAATTCGCTGGTGTCCTTATGGACGTAGAAGGGGATATTTGTAAACTGGTTGTCATAGTTCTGCATAGCGACAACAGCGCCTAACGTGCCGTCGGAATCCGGGATGATAGTATCCTGGAGAGTGGATGTATTGAAAAATCCGTCTTCAGCCAGTCCACCGGCGCCGGTTGTCAAAACGCGCCAGTTCCAGACATCATAACCACTATCAGCCGTATCTTCAAAAAGAACAAATACCTGGTCTTCTTCAGCCAGGGTTTCGTGAGTAAAATTGACGATATTGGTAATATTTGCGACATAGAAATAGTTGGGCCAGGCATCAAATGACGGATCAGACCATTTTACTCTCATATAGAGAAAGTTGTCTGCCTTTATTGCCTGTACCTGTACCGATGGAGGAACAGCCGCCACTTTTGGGGCAATATTTCGAGGAGCATTTGTCATAGACACATCAATTGAAACAGAATCAACCTGGCTCCAGACAGCATCGTTGGGATTGCTCAGTGATGGCGCTGCGACTGTCGTATTGGCAACAACTCTGGGGGTAGTTTCACCGTTACTGCCGCCGTTGTCATCGCTGCCGCATCCGATAATGAAGCTAAAGACGAAAAGAGCAAGTAATGCGGGAATGATTTTTTTCATATCAATTTCTCCTGATTGAATAGATTCCATTGCCAATGGTTAAGATAATAGAATCAAGCTTGTTGTAAAAGTATTATTTTATGTAAGCCGTTTGATTATTACCATCGTAAAATCATCAAATACATGATCCGGAGCAGCGAATGCCCGAATAGCCTGGTGTACTATTTCCTCTATTTCCTTGGCACTCTTTTCCCTGTTTGTACGCAAAAGTTCAAGAAGTCGTTCCAGACCAAATTGCTCATCCTTGGAATTAAAGACTTCAGTAACACCGTCGGTATAATACACTACCATCTCACCGGCATTTAAGAAAATGGGACGTTCGTCGTATTCTGCTTCGGGAGCGATCCCCAGAATAGGTCCCCCTTCGCGAAGATATTCTACCTCCCCATCAGCCCGAAGGAGAATCGGTAAATCATGACCGCAGTTGCAAAAGGTAAGAATATGGTTCCGGGAATCAAGCACACTATATACGGCAGTGACAAAATTGCCCGGTTTCACCGATTCAAACAGCAGGCTGTTTACTTTTTTCGCAATGGTCCTGATGGAATAATTATTACGGATTTCCGCTATCAGGGAAGCGCGAAACGATGCCATAATCAACGCCGCCGGGACCCCTTTCCCGGAAACGTCGCCGATGACAATGCCGGTTTGACTGTCAACGATACGGATAAAATCGTAATAATCGCCACCAACCTGTCCGGAGGGGATATTTATACCGGAAATATCGTACCCATCAATGGCAGGGTCTGTTTTGGGAAGAAATGTTCGTTGGATTTCACGGGCGACATTGAGTTGCTCTTCTATCTTTTTTCCTGCTAATATTTCTTCGTGAAGACGAGCTCGTTCGATACTTATGGCTGCCTGTGAGGCAAATGCCTGCATGAGCGACAGGTGATGTTCGGTAAAGGCGTTCAGTTTGTCTGATTCCAAGTTCAGGACCCCGATTACTTTTCCCCCGGAAGACAATCCTCCCAGTGACAAAGGGACAACAATTTCGCTGTTGGTCGCTTTGCGTGCAGGTATGTATCGTTCATCCTTGGAAACATCCGGTACAATAATGGGTTCGCCGGTCTTTGCTACATATCCGATAACTCCCTGACCGACCTTGAGTTGAAGATTTTTGTCACTTCCCGGCTTGTAACCTTCGGTATAGATCGAACCAAGTTCACCTTTATTGGGATCTATGAGAAAAACACCGCCGGCATCGAAGTCGATAACTTTGTTCAGCGAGCGAATGATTTCCGCCAGTACTTCGTCGAGCTTCAAAGTGCTAGAAAGCTTGATACCAATTTCATACAGCAGGTGTTTTTCCAGAGCTTCGCGTTTTACTTCCCGGTAGAGATGAGCGTTATCGATGGCGACAGCAATCTGATTCGCCAGCCCAATGAGCACATCCTGATCACTGGTTGTAAATTTTCCGTCGATTTTGTTGATAGCTTCAATAACACCAATCATCTGCCCCTTACCGATAAGGGGGATGGATAGCAGCGAGTGAAACTTGATACCGATATGATTTTCAAGCTCCGGGTCAGTACGGGGATCACGCGCGGCATCGTTTACCAACGCCGGTTCACGGTACTGGGCAACCCAACCGACAAGACCACTCCCCAGTTCACGCTTGAAAATTGTTACTTTACTGTCACCACTGCGCATAAAACGGATTTTCATGTCCGTGCGATTGTGATCAATCCGAAAAACCAACGCAGCTTCGGAATTAACGGCTGTCATGACTAAACGAAGCACACGTTCTATCAGCTCATCGTACTCAAGGGTTGCATTGAATGCACGAGCCGCTTCCAGGAGAAGTTTTTCTGTCCGAGTATGATTTATCGATTCTGTCATTATTTCAACAAAGTATAGTATTAAATAATAATATCAAACGAGTTTCAAAGACTGATGTTCCAGGAAAAGGTGATATTATTGTTTTAGTTCGATTAACCGTTTGTTAATATACTCCCATATTTCGAGCCGGGTTTTGTCGTATCCTGCTTTTTGATATTCTTTCCGGGCTCGTTGCAGCAACGGTACTCCTTCTTTTATGTTCCCTTCGGCAATATCACATTCACCCAGATCTTCACAAGCCTGCCCGATTACCTCATGATTTTCCAATCGTTCCGCCCACGCCAGTACCGGACGCAGCCACTTCCGGGCTTCGTCGTATTGTCCCAGGTACCGATATGTCATTCCCACGTGGTAGTCCGCAAGTAACTTGGCATTCTCACCGGAAAATCGCCAGTGATATTCGCGCGCTTTCTTATAACATACCAGTGCAGAATCATACTGTTGAATATCCCAATAGGTTCCCGCCATATTGTTCCAAAGTGGTCCGAGCCATGCTTCCCCGCCGCTGGCTTCGGCAACTTCGATTCCCTTTTGTCCCCAGGCAATCTGCTCTTCCGGAGTCTCTGCAATAATGGCAATCATGTGGGCGGCATCGACCGCTCTGCCATAGAGGGCATTGGCATGACAATAGTTGTACATTTCATCAAAGGTTTTCCGAGCAGCCTGTAAGTTATTATCCTGCCATTCAAAACGTCCCTTGACCCCAAGATATCGGGACCAGCCCATCGGGTCGCTGTCGGTGGCTCTTTCCCCAGCTTGTTCCAGCCACTGTCGCCCTTCTGCTTTATCGCCAAGGGTTAAGTACATCCGGGCAACCTGCGATAACCCCTCTACTTCGACTGAACGGTTGAACTCGTTTCGAGCTTGTTTGACAACTTGTTTGTATTCATCGAGAGCAGAATTAAAATCATGAGATTTGAAAACAGAATCAGCTTGAGACAGCAATGCATCCGCAGATGAGGAGGTGTTCATCATGTTACCTTTCTCTATTATCTCAATCGACCATACCGAAGCTGTCAGTAGGATTATTCCGAGAAAAAAACAGTTTTTTAACAGCTCCTTTTCTAACGTATATCAGATATGAAAAACCAAAAAACAGATTATTTCAAGCAGAATAATGCTCCTATACTTTTCTTTGATATTGCCGAAAAATAGGTAAAAAAAGATTATATATTGACATATTCACTTTTTTCATTATAGTGTAACTTATAATGTAAAATGTACTTATCAAGGACCGATTACTAAAATAATAGAATTCAATCGAAAATAATCGGTGAAAGGTTGTACTGTTTTGAAGGTATGTTAAATGCAGCTCTGATAACTTGTTAGTCTTTTGTTTCTTGTATGGCAGAGTTCAAAATACCATGAGCTATCCCAGGCAGAAGAATACTAAAACAATAGAAATATAGAGTAAACTATACTGTATGTGCTGGTATGTATGTTTTCATCTTGAGTTTGATAATAATTTCCGTTAACATAAAGTAGCAAAACGTACCCTCCCGCAATACAAAGAAAATTATTCAAAGGAGTTCCATTGTGAGACATCTTGTATTATCCGTCTTGGCTGTTTTATTCATCTTGGGAAATGTTTCTCAAGGTAAAGCTGACATTCCTCATGTAATCAACTATCAGGGACGGTTGACAGATAATACTGGTGTCCCGGTAGATACCACCATATCGATAACATTTTCAATTCATTCCGACACATCGGCTGTCTCTTCCGTTATCTGGACTGAAGCTCACCCGGCTGTGACAGTTTCCGGGGGATTGTTTACTATTTTGCTGGGTTCGGTTACGCCAATTCCCAATTCGGTTTTTGATGGAAGTATTCGAGGGCTGGGAATGCAGATTGGAAGCGGTCCCGTTTCTGATTCCCTGATTCCTATTGTCAGTATTGCCTATGCCTACCGAGCCGGTTATGCCGATACAGCGGGTTACGCTTTTGCGGCTCCGGGTGGAAGCGGAGGTAGCGGCTGGATTGATGATGGCAATGTTGTCAGGCTGGAGAAGGATTCTGATAGTGTTGGCATAGGCACTGCTTCCCCTTCAGCGAAACTTAATGTGGTAGGAGATGTTGTTATAACCAACAATATAACGGTTGGTAACTCACATACTAATACTGGGAATAATTCTTCTATTGGTGGAGGTACGCTAAATACTATCACCGGCGATTGGGCAGTTATCGGTGGTGGAAATGGCAACGAGGCAAATCAGATTTATGCGACTATTAGCGGTGGCTCTGCTAACCGAGCCAGTGGAACCAGTGCTACAATAAGCGGAGGAACTAACAACATTGTTGATGGGCTCGCAGCAACGGTTGGCGGTGGTATGAACAACTATGCGATAAGCCCGTACAGTACGGTGGCGGGAGGAAATGCTGATACCGCTTCCGGTTATTATAGCGCTGTTATCGGTGGTTTCAATAACCGTGCAGGGTTTGGTATTTATGATACGGCGGCATTCATCGGAGGAGGTGTCAATAACCGGGCATCAGCGCCATACGCATCGGTTATCGGCGGTAAAGGAAATTCCGCAACTTTTTCCGGTGGGGTTGTCGCAGGCGGAGAAAATAACGAAGCAGGTAGTAACTGTTTTGTTGGTGGTGGTTCCGGGAATACAGCATATGGTGACAACAGTGTAGTACTTGGGGGAAGTTACAACGATGCCGGTAATGCCGGTAGTGTCGTTATTGGAGGTATCAGCAATTCTGTAGATCAATCATATAATACTATTGTGGGAGGTTCCAACAATAACACCGCTGCGGTTTTCTGCGTGATAATGGGAGGCGCTGGCAATGTCATTCCGCCCGATGTGTTTTATTCCGTACTTATCGGTATTAATGGTTCCTTAACCAAGGATTCGACTTTCATGGTTGATATGCCCCATATCAGGTTTGGTAATGAAACAACCGGTTACGAGTTCCCTTCCGGTGATGGTTCCAGTGGTCAGTTTCTTTCTACTGATGGTTCAGGACAGCTAAGCTGGACAAGTCCCGGAAACAATAACAACTGGTCACTTGTCAACGATGTCCTTTATACCAATGACTATTGGGGTCTCTCTCGGGGTCAGGCAGGTAACATCTTTTATGGTTCCAATGCAAACAGTATGGTGAACCTTGGAACATCGTGTGTCACAGGAACAAACGGGTTTAACTTCTCTTATGCAACGGTTAGCGGCGGTAATGAGAATGGTGCCCAGGGCGAACTTGCAACTGTCGGTGGTGGACAGGGCAACTATGCTATTGGATATGGCTCTGTTATTTCCGGCGGTTTTGGAGACTCCACCAATGGTGCCTATGCCACCATTTCCGGAGGAATATATAACCGCGCTATGTTGGATGAGTCGTTTGTCGGAGGGGGGCGAAGCAATATGGCAAGAGATTTCAATACTGTTGTAGTTGGTGGAAAAGCAGATACTGCTTATGGACAATACAGTGCCGTGGTTGGCGGACACAACAATATCGCTGGCAGCTTGTATGATACGGCTGCTTTTGTTGGCGGTGGTGAAAATAACAAAGCAACAAGTTCATTTGCCACTGTAGGTGGTGGCACCGGGAACAATACTACTGGTAACCGAAGTGTTATTGGCGGTGGGCGGAATAACACGGTATCTTCAACGTATGGTGTCATTGCCGGCGGTAACACCAACTCCGTATCAGGAGCCTCAAGTGTAGTGTGTGGCGGCGGTGTGAACAACGTGTTCAACAGTAACGCCGGAATTGTCAGCGGCTGGGATAATGCTGTCTCCGGTTACCGTGGGTTCATAGGCGCCGGTGCTTGGAACCGCGCCAACAATGATTACAATGTTGTTGGCGGAGGAAGTCATAATACCACATCGGCTATCTATGGTGTCATAGGCGGAGGTCAGGAAAATAGCAACTCAGGACAATTCGCTGTTATTCCCGGCGGCTTTCGTGACACTCTTACGGCCAACGCTTCCCATGCAATGGCGTTCGGTAATTCCGTTTATTTGAACAACTCGTACCGGGTAGCATTCTTTGATGGAGCGAACAGTGGTCGTTTGGGGCTCAACCGTGATGATCATGATGGTGGGGTCAGTTATCCTGTTCATGTAGGAACTAACAGCTTCAATGGCAACGGAGCACATCTCACCAACGGCGGTGTCTGGACCAATGCCAGCAGCAGAGAATTCAAGGAAAATTTTCAGCCGGTGGATGGTCAGGATATGCTTGAAAGAATAAACAATCTTTCTATGGAGTCATGGGAATATAAAGGCACCGGCGAACGGCATATCTGGCCCTGTGCCGAAGACTTTCATGAACAGTTCGATATTGGTGCTCAAAATGACAATAGTGCTCGTGATACAAAATATCTTGCCGCCGGTGATGTCGCGGGGGTGGCTTTGGTAGGTGTAAAGGCATTATATCAAAAGACAAAGAAAATTGAAGAGCTTGAAGCTCGCATAGCACAACTGGAAGCGATGGTAGAAATGCTTGTTGCACAAAAACAGGCTGCTCCGACAGATAACCTGGTGTTAGGTATGAATACAAGAGATAAGTAATCTCAATAAGGTATGTTTCAAGGAGTTAGTTATGTTTAGAGTAATGTGTACTATGATAACCATTATTGTGGTTGCGTTATCAGTATCATCAACTCAGGCTGATATCCCTCAGGTAATCAATTACCAGGGGAGGTTGACAGACAGCACCGGCACACCGGTGGATACCACAGTTGACTTTACTTTCACTATCTACAGTGATTCTGTGGCAGGTACTTCTCTTTGGACTGAAACCCATACATCGGTAACAGTACAAAAAGGACTATTCTCTGTTCTGCTGGGTTCGATGACTCCGCTTTCGAATACTGTCTTTGATGGCTCTGTTCGATGGTTGGGGATACAAGCAGGGAGTAGTCCGGAATCAACTTCGCGGCTTCCTCTTGTTTCATCAACCTATGCCTACCGGGCAGGTTATGCTGATACAGCCGCTTATGCTTTATCGGCGCCCGGCGGCGGTGGCAATGGATGGATTGATAATGGCAATTACATCAGGCTGGAGACAAGCGCCGACAGTGTCGGTATCGGTGTGGTTGTCCCATCAGCAAAGCTGGATGTAAACGGTGATACAAAAATCAAAGGTAGAATAAGTGTTGGAACTTCGCATACTAACACCGGAACTAATTCCTCTATTGGAGGTGGTTCGTTAAATACTGCCAGTGGTGATTGGTCGGTTATAGGCGGCGGCAATAGTAACGATGCCACGCAGACATACACAACTGTAAGTGGAGGCGCTGTAAACCGAGCCAGTGGAACCGGCGCTACTGTAAGCGGAGGAACAAACAACAAAGCTGATGGCTCTGAAGCTACAGTCGGTGGCGGTAAATTCAATCGTGCTAGCGGAAATTTTTCTGTAATTGCCGGTGGCGGTGGTCTTGCGGATATTGACTCGAATAGGGTTGATGGCGGTTGGTCTGCAATCGGTGGGGGACATGGTAATACAATCACCGGATACCACAGTACTATTGCTGGTGGTCAAGAGCACTCAATTTCAGGTTATTATTCGGCAATCCTGGGAGGATATGCTGATACCATAACAAGCATGGCTAATTATTCTTATCTCTTTGGTATTGGAAGCAAGTTGACAAGTGACTCGACTTTCATGGTTGATATGCCCCATATCAGGTTTGGTGATGAAAGCTCAGGTTATGAATTCCCAACTCAGGATGGTTCTACCGGGCAGGTTATGGCTACGAACGGTAGTGGACAATTGGGCTGGACCGATGCTCCTGGCATAAGTCAGGCTGAGGCTGATAACCGCTATGTCAATAAATCCGGTGATGAAATGAATGGCGATCTGACTTTTGATAACAATGATGATGGTACTATTGAAGCAAAAATAGACTTATACAATGATTATGCCAATATGAACTTTTATGATGGGGACTCGCTCACTACAAAAATCTTTGGTCATATATATGGTGGAGTGTATCTGTTTAGCGATACGGGTGGCCTTCGAATTCAGTCGGATGCCTCTCCAGGTGGTGGTTTGATCAAATTATATGATAACAATACTACTGAAAAAATTATACTAAATGCCGGGGGTGTTAGTGCCAATTATACAGTTATGCTTCCTGATAGTGCTATCGACAATGATGAAATACTCAATGAGCCGGGGATAGTATCTGCCATAAATACAGCCAGTTATGGTCTTGGAGGAAGTATGACTGATATGGTGGTGCAATCAATAACGATTCCCACGGCAGGCTATATCCATGTTACCGGCAGATGTTATATAAGGTTCTCTGGTACAAGAGACGAAAATGGCGCATATATACAGATTGATGAAACCAGTGGTGGCTCTATTGTGACTGGGGAGTATGTTCGAATAAGTGTAGATTCTTCACTCTCTATAGGTAGTTATCGTTTCCCGGTCTTTGTTGACAGAATATTTTATAAGCCAACAGCAGGGACATACACGTTCAGGTTGGAAGGTATGAAATATGCTGCGAATGGAATGGCTACTACATTTAATCATCGCCTGACAGCAGTGTTTTATCCGACCAGCTATGGTTCAGTCTCCACGGTGGTAGCTGAACTGAGTGGAAACCCTGAAGCGGTTCCGGTAGCAGGTAATGCAGACGAAGATACCCCAGGTACAGAACAGGCATACCAGGTCGATCTCCGTTATTACGAACTAAAAGCCAAAGAAGCCCGCATGAAAGCGTTGGAAGCCGAACTGGAGCTGGAAAAAGCGCGTCAGCGTGAGGAAAATAGAGAAATGAGATAATGATAGCACTGAATTTAGAAAAGAGTAGGTAGTTAAGAATAAAACTATGCGGAAAGGAGCAGTGAGGTGAACACAGTAAAGCAAGTTGGATTTGCTTTGGGAGTAGTTGTACTGATACTGGTACCACAGGCTCCGGCGCAAGTGCCACAGCAAATCAGTTACCAGGGGCGGCTTACCGATAGCACTGGCACTCCGCTGGATACTGTTGTAACCTTGAATTTTGTTATCTTCGGCGATTCTGCTGGTACTCAGCAACTATGGCGGGAGGAACATCCCTCGGTTACGGTTGCTAATGGTCTGTTCGATATTCTGTTGGGATCGATAACGCCGATAGAGCCGAACGTATTTGATGGTCATAAACGCTGGCTTGGAATGCAGGTTAACGGTGGTCCCGAAACCGACCCCCTGATTCCCATGGTAAGTGTCGGCTATGCGTATCGTGCCGGGATTGCTGATACCGCTACGTATGCTTTGAATGGCGGGTCGTTGTGGTTACTTACCGGGAATGATATTTATTACAACAACGGTAATGTAGGTATCGGAACAGCAACACCGGAATATCGGCTGGATGTTAACGGGGATATGCGGGCATCGCAGTATCGAATCGGTGACTATGTTGCCCTTCATGCTAACGGTAATTACAATATCGGTGTTGGATGGAACGCAGGTGAAAATAATTTGGGATCATGGAATACCTTTGTCGGAGCTTATGCCGCTCCCAATAACACGGGTAATAATAATGTTTTTCTCGGACGATCCGTGGGCTTCTACCATACTTCCGGTGATAACAACACATTTATCGGGTATATTGCTGGCTTAAATAATATCTCCGGCAGCAGGAATACCTTTATTGGAATGGAAGCAGGTCGTAACGCGACTGGTGATGATAATGTGTTCATCGGAAGAGGGGCTGGCTATGATGAAACGGGCTCGAATTTACTCTATATAGATAATTCAAGTACAGGGACTCCCCTTATCTATGGTAATTTTTCGTCAAACAGACTTGGTATTAATACTCAAAACCTGTCATATGCATTGAATGTAGATGGAGCAATTTATTCTTTTGGGAATAGCTCGGGATTAAAATTCATTTCTCGTAATGGAGGCACGTTCCCTACTACCTACACCTGGTATGCAGACAATAATACAGCTCTTCTCCGCAGTAATTGGTTTATAAATAGTAAGGACTTGATTGGTATCACCACAGGTGGAAATATGGGAATAGGGACAACCTCTCCCGGTTTGCATAAACTCTATGTCTATTCTAATGGTTACCGTGTTGACGGAGCCACCTCGTATTTTCATAATACCAGCGACAGCGGTATTGCTGTTCTGGCTGAGAATAGTTCTAATGATGCCACTGCAGTATTTCTGCAACATGGTGTTGGTGATGTATTGCGTTGTTTTTACATAGATGGGATGGACAATTGGAATTACGCTTTCAGGGTCACGTGGGATGGCCGGGCAATTTGTAATGTGTTGGAGATTCTTGGAGGGAGTGATATCGCCGAACCGTTTGAGATGTCTCACGATGAAATACCACCCGGGGCAGTGGTTGTGATTGATGAAAAGAATCCGGGTCAGCTGAAATTGAGTACTCATGCCTATGATACCAAAGTAGCCGGTGTTGTCAGTGGTGCCGGTGGGGTCAAACCGGGATTGACGCTTACACAAAAGGAAGTATTTAAGAATGGCCAGAATGTGGCTGTTACCGGACGAGTATATTGCCTCGTGGATGCGTCGTATGATGCTGTTGAACCGGGTGATTTACTCACGACATCTGATACTCCCGGTCATGCCATGAAAGCATCTGACCATGAGCGGGCATACGGTTCTGTAATCGGTAAAGCCATGACTCCCTTGAAAGAGGGAAAGGGCTTGGTGTTGGTATTGGTGAACCTGCAATAACAGGAAAGCGGAGTATTGATTATGCATAAACAAACAAAACAAACCCATAAATGGGATGGTGCTGCTTTCTCGGGTATTGTTGGTATTCTGCTAACGCTTTTTATCGTTCCTCCAGCAGTCTTGTCGCAAGTAACCATGAATATTGAAATTGATTACATGGTAAAGCGTGATAGCCTTGGTAACATATTACACTCGCACCGACCAACAGAAGCAGAAGTGTCGGCGATAGTGCAAATGTTTGGTTGT
>JAJRZL010000278.1 GCA_024275255.1 Candidatus Zixiibacteriota bacterium
CAACACTGCGCGAATATGTCCGAATGAATTGTTGATAAGTTGCTCATTGAGCTCGTTACCAATCTCACTGATAGTTGCCCCACAGGTCGCTTCATCCATCGAAGACATCCACTTCGACTCAACAACCAACCCTTCAAAATTAACAAACAACGCCCCTTCAACTCCCGGTATGGAAATAGCCTCGGCAACCACCCCGGCTGTATCCAATACTTTTTGTTCTTCTTCCGGATGCTGTTCCTGTTCTGTATTATTCGTTGCAATGACGGTCTGTTCCGGGTCCGGTACTCCTTCGGTTATTCGCTGTTGTTCTTCCGGCAGCCGCTGGGCGATTTCAAGCAGCCGTCCAATTTGTTCATTATGAGGGTCTGTTTCTTTAAGCTGCTTTAATAATTTGATAGCAGTATTAAATTCACCTTTGTAAATGTAAATTTCAGACAACAACAATTCTATATTACGGGTACGTCCACCCAAATCAATTGCTGTCCGTACTTCAGCCTCTGCCCAGTCATAGAGCCCTCGATCGAGATTTATTTTTGCCATTACAACATGTGCTGAAGCATACGAAGGATGAATTTTCAATCCACTCTGACAAACACGAAACGCTTTTTCCAACTCTCCCTTTTTCCGATACGACTCCGCCAGCGCAGCAAAAATCTGGGAGTTGGGATCATCCTGCAATATCTTCTCGCACTTTGCAATCCGTTCATCAAGTTCAGCAACTGTGGTCATCTATGAACCCTTACCTTACAGGCTATGCACTCATGTGCGGTCTAACTCCAACAACTCGGGGGCATTACCCAAGGATGCGCTTCGTTTCAAGAATACCCCATAGAAACAATCCAGCCATAAGAACAAAACATGCCGGAATAACAAAACTCGGGAGAGTAACGATTTCCATGGCACTAAAAATCATGAGCAGTTGCGCCAGGACCAACACGGCGAATCCACCAAGGAACAACTGCCAACTTTTGCTGAGCTGCCCTCCCCGTACCAGCGTGTACACTCGAAATGCTCCCCCGACACAGGCGATTCCAAACCCAAGGATAAGTATGTTCATCATCGTTGGCGGGTTGGTAATCACTGCCAGATTCGCAGCTTCGGCACGACTGTTGCCAAGCAGTAATAATATCGCAACTACAAGAAAACGCTTATTCATATATCTTATCCTCTTACCATCTTGACAACTTTATCAGCACGTTTTATCGTTTGATATAAATTATCCTCAATACCATACCGTTTGACCAACTCACGACGGGTTGCCAGTGGCTCCGATATCTCTCGTTTTACGGCTGCCACACCGGTTCGAAACGACTGTACACCCAGCAAATCGAAAATAAACTCAAGCTGTTCCGACAACATGGTATCAAGGTCTCGCAATAACTTCTGAAAACGAATCGGCTCCGGGATAGTCCGTACCGTGTTGAGGAACTTCTTGAATGACGGCATCAGGTCCGAATTCGGATCAATACCGGGGAAATAACTGAGCAACCCGGAACGGTATTGTGCCGCAAACGCACTATACCGGGTATTATCTTCTCCCAACACTTCTTCAAACAAAGTGCGTATCTGGTAAAAACAGTTATTGTACAGTTTGAAAATTATCGAGAGGACAACCTCTTCTTCATCTTCTTTCTGTGCTTCTTCTTTATCACGTTTTCCGACAACCTCAATCAGGTTATTGACCACCAGGCGATAAATCGCCCGACAGGTGGGAAATTCTCCGACAGGTGAAAGATTGATTAAATCCGGCAGGGTACGCTCACCATTGATAAGCCCTAAAATCCGAAATTCATCAATAGACAAGGAGATTTCTTCCCGATGTACTTTCGGTGCTTTTGAAATCGCCAGAAGGACATCATCGGGCGGTAACACTTTTTGAATTTCCAGCCATTCGTCGATTCGACGCGTCCCTTCCATAATGACCGACATCGTATTGAGATCAACGAGAAACGGGGCATTCTTGGGTGCAGCTCCTTCATGGAAAATGAAATCACCATCTTTCCAGGAGAAAAGGTTATAGACAATCTCTTCAATTTGTTGTTTGAGCACTTCGGCAATTTCCGCCTTATCGAAGATATTCATATCAATAAGGGTTGTGCCCAGTTGCCGTCCGGTCTGCTTGTGCAGTGTAATAGCCCGTTCCAGATCCGATTTGGATATTTTCCCACGATTGACAAGCATATTTCCAAGCAAATCTTCAGAGGAATTTATCGAAGAGGCATGAATGATATTACCATCCTTGAATGCCACTTCTTTCTGGCGAGTTGAGGTTTTCAGTTCAAGCACGCCAGTTTTCTTGCCTGTTGCCAAAAGCTGTAGGATATCCGGAAACGCAACTGTTTTCAGATTACCGGACAAGCTCATAGTAATTCCTTCACTCAATAGAACCCGATTTACCTATTCCCGCCAGCGGCGGTATTTCTTTATTGTTATCGGGATTGAGCCGCTATAACTTAATCAGAATTGATACTGTAAGTTGGTAAAGCATACAAGATTGGGCTAAAAAGAGGGTATCTGCAGATAAAAACTCCCCGCTTGTGTCAAGTCTGTTACATATTTCGGAATTGTGTCAGTGATTGACAAGGCTGATGGCAGCTTTTTACTCGTGGAATGTATAATTTTTGAACAGATTATTTTCGGGTATCTATCTTCGGACAGCAAATCCCAATCAATATTGCCCTGCTTTACCGGATATCCCACAACAAGAATAGAGGATTGTCCATCTGAACTGTACTCACGTACTTTGGGAGTCAAACGGTTGACAACAGTGAATACTTCTTTTCCAAGATTAACAACTATCCCGCCCTCAAAAGGATAATAGCCGATTTTTCTTGTGTCCGCAGGACTTTTCCCTGCAATGGTAATATCAACCGGGAAAACACTATTCAACGAAAACCGGATAATGTCCTGTACGCTGTTTTCCAGCCCGGCAGGAATAACAAAACGTGATGCCGACATCTTTTTTGCCAACCGCAGGACATCATCGACAGCATCATACTCCGCGGAAAGAAGAAATATGTTTTCCAATGTATTTATTTTCAACTGACGCAGCAGTGGAACAAGGATATATTCATCAATGGGATACTCTTTGCTTCGTAGACTGGTAATTATCATATCCGCTTGTGAGGATTCGTTTGGTTTAATTACCATTACCGTCCCGCCAGGGACATTACTAAGCCAAACCTCGGTACAGGCTTGACTTGCCAAAGCACCCATGACATTCCACACCAGAAAGATATTAACAAAAACAACGACCCCGATAATCAACACCCGTCGCACCTTCATGGAATAAAACGACCAGACCAGCAGGAGAAGGGTTGCATAGAATAGAACCACCATCAAAAATGAAATATCGTTTATGTGAAGTATGGGGATATCTTTATTACTGAACATATCCAGTGCTTTGATAATCAGTACAAGTACCATATTGACCAGAGAACCGGCAAACAATCCCAACAGAGGAAGAATGATATCGGCAAGCAGCACTCCCAGTATCCCGATTACCGCCAGTGACACCAGGGGAACAATAACAAGATTCGCAACAACTGAAATTACCGGGACCTGGTGAAAGTAGAATGCGATTAACGGAGCGGAACAGATTTGAGCAATGAGAGAAACTACCAGCGGGAAAAAGATAAACCGATACCAGCGGTGACGTTGATATTGCATCAATCTATTGTAGATAAGCGGAGTAAAAAAGATTATCCCCCAGGCAGTAACAAATGACAACTGGAACCCCACATCGTAAAGCTGTGTCGGGTCAACAAGCATAATGATTGCCGCTGTAAGAGCTATGATATTATTGAGATTATATGGTCGTTGCACAAGGGTAGCAACAATGACAAGCGCCGCCATAACCGCCGCACGGATAACCGACGGCTCCCCATACGATAAAAGAGTAAAGAGAATAAGCACCACGAATAGAATAAGTCCTCGAACGCGTTTTGAGACTCCCCACGGCTGCAACAAAAAGATGACAAACCCGAGCACAAGCGCAACGTTGGAACCGGAAACCGCCAACAGGTGCAGAGTCCCCGTATCACGGAACTTCTGGTAGATATGTGCCGGGATATTACGCGTTTCACCAATAAGAAACCCCGATGCCAGAGCTGCCGCTTCCGGGCTGAGGTTTCGATTCAGACTTTTGGTAAGCGCCAATCGCAGCCTGTCAACAAGGGCTATCACACTATACCGGTTACGAGTATCAACGCGGATATCCAGTAACGTATGTAGATAAACAATACCATACACCCCCTTAAGACGCATGTACCGTTGATAATCAAACCCGCCCGGCAATTTTGAAGCTCGCACAGGGTATATTCTGCCATAAAATTCCAACCTGTCATTTCTTTGAAAAGCGGTTGTCGTATCGGGTATTTTTACCAGCACAATTCCTTTCACCTGCCAGTTGTAATCAAGCCCGATGGAATCAAGGGCTACTTTCAGCTCGGTTCTGTCCGAACGTAAATCGGGCCAGTCAATGACCGTTCCAAAGAGATGATACCGGTTGGAGCGGTCAGCATAGTTCGAGATGTGATTGGAACCGGTTGGTACGTAATAAAGGCTGAAATGAAACGCCGAAAAAAGGAACAACCCCACTCCAAAGAACAATACCGCCCGCTGGTAACGCTCTTTCCCCAGCAGCAATACCCCAATACCACAAACAACAACCGCCGGTAACAGATACACCCAACCAGCGACCTGAAACATATCACCCAGCAGAATACCGGGGATGACAACCAACAGCAGGAATATGCCGGGATATTTACGGAGCATTTACTCCTCCGAATGATGTCGGCGCTTAACAAAACGTACTAATAGCCGAACTTCCCGAACACGCAACACAGCACAAAAAAGCAGGTATAAAACAGCAGCGACCGCAAAGGGTACCACAAGGTTCAGCAGACGACCCAAAAATGATGAGCCGGAAACTCCAAAATCAAAGGGGATGATTCGTGCAATGATAAACGCTGCCAGTGCAGCAACAAGTATCCGAAAAGTGTTCAATCCCAGTCGCAGGTAGGAAACAGGTACTCCTTTTGATGGAAGATAATAAAGCAACAATCCAAAATTGACAATACCTGCAATCGAAGTGGCAGCCGCCAGTCCGGCAAAATCAAGTATCTGGATCATGGGATAATACAGCAGCAGGTTCACAAAGACAGTAAAAATGGAAATCTTCATCGGTAATCGGGAATCGTTGAACGCATAGTAAAAGGGAACTGTCACCCGCACCGCGGCAAACCCGATGAGTCCATACGAATAATGAAGCAATGCCAGCGAAGTTCGTTCCGATGCCAACGGGGAAAAAGCTCCCCAGCGATAAATCAACTCAATAACATTATGCCCCATAAGAGCAAGAAACACCGCCGAAGGAATAACGACAAACAAGTTGCTGTAAAGCGTATCTTCAAATGTTCGTTCGAGCTTTTCAAATTCTTTGCGGGCTACCAATTCCGATACTTTCGGCAATGCCACCGTACCCAACGCCACGGCAAACACTCCCAAGGGGAAATGCATCAAGCGATACGCATAATTCAGGTATGACATCGCCCCTTCCATCAAAAAGGAAGCCACCAGCGTAGAGACGATAATGTTTATCCGCCCTGCCGACAACCCGACAATCATCGGAGCCAGCAGTTTCATCACCCGCTGCAACCCTTCATCAAAGAGAGAAAAACAAAATCGAAACCGATACCCGATACGCAACAGCGATGGCAACTGAACAGCAGCCTGCCCTATCCCTCCGACAACAACCCCAATCGCCATCGTATAAATGGGCTGCTCGAAATAGCGGTGCAATATCACAACCGTGAGAACCGTCCCCAAATTGAACATCGCGGGAGACAACGCCGGTATGCCGAACCTGCCGAATGAGTTCAACATCCCCATAATAAGCGCTGAAAGGGACACCAGCAGCAGGTACACCATCATCACCCTGGTCAGAGATACGGTCAGGGCGAACTTTGCCGGTTCGTCGGTAAACCCGTTTGCCATGAGGTAAATAATCACCGGAGCTGCGACTATCCCCAGCAAAACGATTATCCCCACTACCAACAGAATGGAAGTAATAACCACGTCGGCAAGTCGAAAGGCTTCTTTATCCGACTGGTTCACCAGTTTTTCCTTGAAAACCGGGACAAAAGCAGATGAAAGCGCCCCCTCGGCAAACATATCCCGAAGCAGGTTCGGCACCCGAAAAGCAGCTACAAACGCATCGGTTGCCGTCCCCGCCCCGAAGTAAAATGCCATCACCTGTTCACGAATAAGCCCGAGAACCCGTGAAAAAGCAGTGGCAGCCGAGACTTTTCCGGCAGCGCCGATAAGGGAACTTTTCTTTACTTCTCCAGTTGACAAAATCAAATAGCCAATTATATTAGTTAGCTGTTTTTATGTGATGTAAAATAGAAAGGACCGACAAGTGCCACAACATAAATCATGCAAGAAACGCATGAAAACTTCGGAACAGCAGCGACTTCGGAACCGGGCATTCCGTTCCCGGATGCGTGGTGCCATCAAAGAGCTGAAAGCCCTGACTTCTAAAGACGAGGCGCTCAAAAAGCACCGCGAAGTCATGCGTATTCTTGATAAAGCGGCATCGTACGGGTTGATACATAAGAAAAATGCCAGCCGTCATAAATCACGTTTGGCATTGTATGTCAACCGTCTGCCGTAATCA
>JAJRZL010000279.1 GCA_024275255.1 Candidatus Zixiibacteriota bacterium
ATATATTTCACAACTTTTCTATGCAAGAATATTCTTACATAGCTCCAATAAAAAAGCCGCTATAATGAAAGCGGCTTGTAGTTTATTAAAATTTTATAATAAGATTTAGAAATGATATCCAACACCAAACATAATCTGTATTTGATATTTGGGCTGCTCAATAGCATCATCAGCATCATTATAAGAGTAGTCATCACGGGGATTTACATCTTGTCCATCAGGACTATACGAAGTGTCATGTCCATATAGACGGCTCTTAAAGAAGTAATCTACTCCACCGGTCAACACCAAATCCAGTTGTGAATTGATAGGAAAACGGTTTTCTAAACCACCACCAATCCCCCATTGCTTGCTGGTAACATCAAAATCTTCATTTCCACCAACATATTTGAAGTTTGCCCTGAACATACTATAACGAGGTCCGCCAAATACTTTTGCATTGGCAAACACCGGAAGTTTTATTGGAGCCATTAAGTCAAACCCAAGACTCCAGATACTTCCATTCTTTTCAGGAATACCATTTGTAGCATCATTGATAAAAATCCTTCTTGCATCGGCAGCTTTCCCCGGTTCAACCGATGCATGACTGGCTCCAAACCTAATATCAAAGGGCCAGTTACTGGCGAGATTGGTAAGTACACCGCTTACCTGAAATCCCGGTCCCCCATAAGCTCCGAGAACTAATTCACCGGAAAATTTTGGTGCCGTTGACGACCCTGCTTTTGTAGTTTGCACTGTCATGACAAGACAAAAACCGACTATTACTGCCATAACAAGCACTACTTTTTTAACCATGAAAAACTCCCATTCCCAACAGGTTATAAGTAATTACTTGTAATCAGGTATGTACCAATTAACCTTAAAAAATTAAAATAAATATTATCTCATTTCAACTATAATCGTCACGATTTTCAACGATCCTTAGAATAATCTTCAAATAGCAGTTATCTTGTTACTGAACATGATGATAACATGACAAGTACACGATAAACTTAATGTTCAACTGCTGCACAAGGGAATCATAGAAAATCCTTGAACAATATTACAGCAATATTATTGTTTTTTCTTTTTGCTTTTTCCACATTTCTGATATCTTATAATAATGATAAACAAGGATAAACATTTTACAATAATTGCTAACGAACTTGCCATTACCTCACAACAAGTAGCGGCAACAGTTGCTTTGCTGGACAATGACGCTACTGTTCCTTTTATCGCCCGCTACCGAAAAGAAGCAACTGGAAGCCTTGATGAAGTTGTCATAATAGCTATTCGGGACCGGATAAAACAACTCCGGGAACTGGATAAACGTCGTGGTGCAATCCTGGAATCTTTGTCAGAACGTGACCTGCTTACCGATGAACTCCAAAAGAGAATAAATAATGCCCCAACAATGGCAATGCTCGAAGATATCTATCTTCCCTTTCGCCCCAAAAGACGTACCCGGGCAACGATTGCAAAAGAGCGCGGTCTGGAGCCACTCGCAGAATTACTTTTTGCACAAGATAACATTGCCCCTGAAACTGAAGCTGCTTCATTTGTGAATCCTGAGAAACAGGTAACTTCTATTGATGACGCTCTTGCTGGTGCATGTGATATTATTGCAGAGTGGATAAATGAAGATACCGATGCTCGCACACAATTACGGGATTTATATGCCCGAAAAAGTGAAATCCATTCGCAAGTTATACCAGGGCAGGAAAGCAACGGCATAAAGTATTCCGATTACTATGACTGGCATGAACCGGCTACCGAGGTTCCTTCGCACCGTATTCTTGCTATGTTTCGTGGTGAAGCCGAGAACGTAGTAAAACTTCACATCGCCCCTCCTGTCGAAGATGCGTTATCACTGTTAAAACATATTTTTGTGATATCCAACAATGAAGCATCACAACAGGTAGCGTTAGCAACAGAAGACAGCTATAAGCGTTTACTCGGTCCGGCGATGGAAACTGAAATGCGAGCCCTACTGAAAAAACGTGCGGACGATGAAGCTATTCGAGTCTTTGCGGAAAACGTGTACCAACTTCTCATGTCCCCTGCTCTCGGACGAAAACGAGTACTTGCTATCGACCCGGGATTTCGAACCGGATGTAAAGTAGTCTGTCTCGACCCTCAAGGGAAATTACTTCACAACACTACTATTTTCCCTCATGGCTCTGAAAAGCAACGTCAGGATGCCGCTGATGAGATTAACGCTCTCTGTGCTCGTTTCAAAACACAAGTTATCGCTATCGGTAATGGCACCGCCGGAAGGGAAACGGAACTATTTATTCGGGAACTCTCGCTACCCGCACACATTATCATTCAAATTGTCAATGAAGCAGGGGCATCCATATACTCGGTATCTGAAATCGCCCGACAGGAATTCCCTGATTATGATGTTACGGTACGGGGAGCAGTATCAATAGGGAGACGTCTGATTGATCCGCTGGCGGAACTAGTTAAAATCGACCCCAAATCTATTGGTGTTGGACAATATCAACATGATGTTGACCAAACAGCTTTGAGAAATCGTCTTGACGATGTTGTCAGAAGTTGTGTCAATGCTGTTGGAGTGGAAATCAATACCGCCAGCAAACAACTATTGACATATATTTCCGGCTTAGGACCACAGTTAGCCGAAAATATTGTGCATTACCGCAATGAAAACGGACCTTTCAAATCCCGCAAAGCGTTCCTGAAAGTACCCCGCCTGGGACCAAAGGCATTTGAACAATCAGCAGGATTTCTCCGAGTCGCCGAGTCAGATAACCCTCTTGACCGAAGCGCGGTACATCCGGAATCTTATAATATTGTTCAGGCAATGGCTGATGATCTTGGTTGCACCATCAGCGATTTGATGAGAGATGAAACCCTCCGACAAAAGATTGATTTACAGCATTACACGAATGACAAAGTAGGTATTCCGACGTTGCAGGATATTATGGAAGAACTCGCAAAACCGGGACGCGACCCTCGTGCTCAATTCGACACGTTCTCATTTCACCCCGAAGTAAAAATAATCGAAGATGTGAAGACAGAGATGGTGTTACCCGGAATTGTCACGAATGTAACAGCGTTCGGAGCTTTTGTTGATGTCGGTGTTCATCAGGATGGCTTGGTACATATCAGCCAAATAGCGGATAAATTCGTGAAAGATCCCCACGAAATATTGAAGGTCGGGCAGAAGGTTACTGTTCGGGTTTTAGATGTTGATATTGAACGGAAGCGTATATCACTTTCCATGCGCAATGGTGATTCGAAGAAAAGGTAACAATACCATTCATCACGTAAGCAGTTAAAACACACATTGTGTGTTTTCGTTTACTTTCAACAGTGTTCTCCACTTACTACTGTTATGAACATTCTTGCTCTTGAACCATACTATTCCGGAAGCCATAAGGCGTTTCTCGATGGTTGGCAATCACACAGCAGACACCAATGGGCAGTCCTGCATCTCCCCGGTTACAAATGGAAATGGAGAATGCGTCACGCCGCCATCACATTTGCCAACGAATTACAAACCCATATCAATACCGATAAGCCATGGGATATCATTTTCTGTTCCGACATGCTTAACCTTGCGGAATGTTACGGACTGGTTGACCGAAGAATAACGCACGTACCATCTGTTGTATATTTTCATGAAAACCAATTGACCTACCCTGCCCGTCACCAACAGGAACGAGATTTGCATTTTGCCATGACTAACCTTACCAGTGCCCTTGCAGCAACACAGGTCTGGTTTAACTCACTGTATCATCAACAAACATTCCTGCGACAGATGACATCTTTTCTAAAACAAATGCCTGATTTTCAACCCTTATTTTCCATAGACAGCATAAATGAAAAGTCAGTTGTGCATTATCCGGGGATAGCACCATTCCCTCCACGTACCCGGAGAAAGCCCGGTCCGCTTCATATCCTGTGGGCAGCCCGGTGGGAATACGATAAAAACCCTGAGATGTTTTTCCAGGCAATGACACAACTACATGAGAACAACATAGAGTTCAAGCTGAGTGTACTTGGGGAACAATTCGAAAATACACCTGAGATATTCAGTCAGGCACATGAATATCTCCAGGAACATATAATCCACTGGGGATATGTAAAATCAAAACAAGCATATCGAAAAGTATTGCAGGAAGTTGATGTTGTTGTTTCTACGGCAATTCATGAGTTCTTTGGAATAAGCATAGTCGAGGCTGTAGCTGCCGGAGCCTATCCAATACTCCCCAGACGGCTGGCATATCCGGAGCTGCTCCCCGATAAAGAACATGATATTTTCTTCTATGATGGCACAATTGATGGTTTGGTTGAGAAACTCACGTATCTCTCTACACAACTGAAAGTAAACAATACACTCTGGCATAATACCCCGTCACTATCGGCCCAGTTTACCAATCGTTATCAGTGGGAAAAAGTGGCTGCGGAGCTTGATGAAGCTCTCGAGCAAGTACTGACAATGAAGTAGTCTTTCCGGGTACCAACAACTATTACAAACGAAATGCAGTTGCAAACCATAAAAAAACTGCCGATATTAGGAAGAACAGAATCTGACAACTACTATCCTGTTACCGGTGAGAGGATATTCATGAGACACAAAAAATATATGCTGCTATATGTTGTAACAATTACTCTGGCACTGGCTATCATGGTTACTGCCGGCGATCTCATCACTTATCAGGGTCGGCTGACAACATCCACAGGAGCACCTGTTACTGATGGTGTTTATACCTTGCAACTGGCGCTTTATGCCGACTCGACCGGAGGAACCGCTCTCTGGCAGGAAACAGCTATGGTTAGTACACATGACGGTTTATTTTCCCATTTACTCGGCTCTCAAACGCCATTACCCGCAACAATTTTTGCAAATAACGATATCCTCTACCTGCAACTCACTGTTAACGGTGATATAGTCCTTCCACGTACTCGATTAACAACTGTCCCTGTTGCTGTCCTTTCCAAGTACCTTAAACTTACTGATGATAGCGGCACGGTGTACATTGCATCGACATTCAATAACGGCGGTTCCATACAGTTAAGCGATTCTACCGGCAACCCAACGATTGAGCTTCACGGCGGACTGCCGGGCGATTCCTCAGTTATTCTTCCTGACTCTGCCATCAACACCGATGAGATACTCAACGAACCGGGAATTGCTATCGCCAAAGAATCGGCTCAAATTGAACTGTCAACCGGAACAATGACGGATCTGGTAACTCTTGATATTACTATCCCCGATGACGGCTATATTGTCCTGTATGGGAAATGCTATCTCCTGCTCAGTGGAACAACCGGAGCCAACAGTGCCCGTATTCAAATTGATGAAGAGGAAGGGGGGACTGATCTCTTCCCATACTACACGCAAGCCGGATTAGGAGGATATGTCAACACAGAGGTCAACTACTTCCCCATCTATGTAACGAGGACATATTACAAAACAGCAGGAACCTATACTTTTCGCATGGAAGGAAGAGCGATCAATCCCCTGCCAGCTGTTGCAAAAACATGGGACCATATTCTCACCGCCACCTATTTTTCCACCAGCTATGGTTGGGTTTCCGGTGTTGCCACCAATCCGAGCGGACATCCTGAAGCAATACCGTTTAATATCGGCAGCAATGATGCCCCTGACAGAACGGGCATCTACTATAATATTGATTTACGAACAGAAGAACGAAAAAACAAAAACGCTCGTTCAGGTGATGCGATACAATGAGCAAGAGGATGAGTTCCTATGATACCGGTCGTTTCTTGAGTTCCAGCTTATTTACTTTACCTGATTCATACTTGGGCAGACTATCCATAAATTCGATATACCGCGGTACTTTGTAAACCGGCAAGGAACGTTTGCAAAAGTCCTGAATATCTTTCGCTTCAAGCGGAACCCCGGATTTGACAACAACCGTTGCTTTGATAGCTTCACCCAATATCGGATCCTTGACCCCGAAGACCGCCGCTTCCACTATTTGTTCGTGCTCAAGCAGGTATTCCTCAATCTCTTTGGCACTTACCCGATGCCCCCCGCTTTTGATAATCTCCTTTTTGCGACCGACAATAAAGATAAATCCATCACTATCTTTTTTGGCAAGGTCCCCTGTATAGAGCCAGCCATCACGGAGCACCTCCGATTGCTCATCGGGGTCATTCCAGTACCCCATCATCACAGAATCCCCCCCTACAATAATTTCCCCTTCTTCATCAACACCAACTTCTTCACCTTTGGGATTGACTATTTTTACTATCACTCCCGGCACCGGAATACCGACCGAACCGAGTTTCTCTCGCAACTTATCCGGCGGCAGCCATGACACACGCGGTGATGCCTCCGTTTGACCATACATGATAAAAATTTGCTTATCGGGAAAACTGTCTATCAACCGTCGGATAACTTCAGGAGCCATTGCCCCTCCGGCTTGTGTAAAATACCGCAGAGAGGGTAAGGTCCGTTTGGCGAAGGTGGAATTGTGCAGCAAAAGCATAAAGTTCGACGGGACCCCTGAAAATCCGGTTACTTCTTCCCGTTCCATAGTGTCAAGAATTGCTTCGGGGTAGGTAAACCTGTTATCAATAACAACCGTTCCCCCAACAGCCACATGCGTCAGTAATAATGAATTGCCATAGATATAATAAAACGGCAACACTACCATCACTTTATCTTTTTCGGTTAATTGAAGATACTCAACTGTTCCGATAGTATTTGAGAGAAGATTGCGATGTGACAGCATAACCCCTCTCGGGGAACCGGTGCTGCCGGAAGTATAAAAAATCGCAGCCAGTTCATGGGGCGCTGATGATACTACTTCTTTTAACATGCGGACATGTTCATCGGTAGAGCGTGTTGTTTCCAAGGATGATTGTTCTGAATCACGATGGGGTTCCGTTTGAAAAATATCAGCAAAATCGGCTGATGCGACCGGCAGGGTCATTTTGAATAACGGCTTATCAGTGACTACAAGTTTAAGTGCCATGCTTTCGTCTGTTCCATTACGAGTCAAAATCTTCGGCAAATAACGGGCAAAACGGGTTTGGGTAAGAAACACTTTTGCCCCGCAATCGTCGAGAATATACCGAACTTTTTCCGGTTGCAGGGAAGTGTCTATCGGTACAACAACAAATCCGGCTTTCATAATCCCAAAAAACGAAGCAACATACATCAATGAATTTTCAGACATCAAAGCAACCCTGTCCCCTTTTGACAAATCAGCAGTTTCAAGAAACCGTGCTATTTGCGTAGCAAGAACATCAAGTCGGGAATAAGTGACTCTTAGCTCACCATGAATGAGGGCAACTTGCTGCCCGTACTTTTCGGTTGCATATTGTAAAAGGTCGTACAGTTTCATATTGTTTTTTCTCATTCAAAACTTTGCTAAAGGGCTTTTTGAAATATATTCCAAACTATTCTTCCGGGCAAAGAAGATATTGTAGTATCGCGTTGCCTCATAGCATAATGTTACCGAAGTTATAGTTAAGTTCAGATACGTTTCCTCACATTAGATGTTACCGTCACCATTCTGAATATTTGTTTCAGGTGTCTATCAATTTGTTGTTTTAGCTTGAAAGGGTCAAGTG
>JAJRZL010000011.1 GCA_024275255.1 Candidatus Zixiibacteriota bacterium
ACAGATTACGTATGAATCGTCATCACGCAAAATAACAACACGAATCATCCACCCCCGTCATTATTACCAGCTTGGTTCGGTATATTACATCAACGCCTATTGTGAACGCTCCCAGGAAGAACGCACTTTCCGCCTCGACCGAATAGGAGAATACAGGGTGGTGGAGTAAAGAGGGGTGGGGATTAAAATATGATATCAATCAGAATTGATAAATCTGTAATTGAGACTAATTTATCTCCATCCAAATCCAAAATATGTGTTTCTGGGAATGGTAATAGTCCTCCAAATATATAACCGACCATTAATGTTAAATCACTTATATTAACTATCCCATCAAGATTAAAATCTCCAGATATATGACCAATATACGTAAAATTACCACTTACAGTAAAATTAGTTCCGTCGTACATCAAGCCAGTAATATAATATTGTTGTATCGTTGTATCAAATAACCACCCGTATTTAGAAATGAACTCTCGTAAGTCAATATTTAATTGCAACACTTCACCATCAAAAGGAGACAGAGAAGATACAATAGTCCAACTATCTGGAGCGAGATTACCATTTATAGCTATAGAACTTATCTCAACTTTACTAATATCATAATTATTAAAATTGCCAAGATAAATACTTATCATTTTAGATTCTACTGTATTTGACATTATAGAGAATATTGTATCAGGTTGAACTATTGTCATTCCTGAAAGATCAGGTACATACTTGTATACTTTATTAACATAATTATCCCCTTCTGCAGTTTTCCCACCAAACAAATAAATAGTACCATCAATAGTTTCAGCCCCCATAAATGCCCAAGTAAAAGGTAAGTTAGGGCCTAATTGCCATGTATTTGATATAGGATCATATACTTGGACAACATCCAGATACACAGAATTAGAGACCCTCCCGCCAAATAGATATATTTTGCCATTACAAACTGTACAACCCATATCCTTCACTGCAATGGGTAAACTTTCCCCATAACTGAAAGTTTTTATGTTTTTATTATAGATTAAGTTGATATTTGACGCAGGATAGCCTCCTAGTCCTCGACCACCTAACAAAAAGACTAACGTATCCAAGTCTGCTAACCCGTATCGTTCTAGACCTCCGGGTAACCTTGTTTCTTCTGACCAATTATTTGATGCTGGATCATATACATAATTTGCATTATATGGTTGATATCCATTATGCCCTCCGAGAATATGGAACTTGCCATAATCATTAAATGCTCCTCCGGTGGTAAGCGGTTCAGGTAAAGATATTAAAGTATCAAGATCATGTGTAACAATATTGTATCGAAACACAGAGTCCTTAATCCAACCTGCTACTATACCACCTCCAGCAAAAAAAATATTGTCACCAATCAAAGCTGAATATGAATTATGCCCTAAAAGACTAAGGCTATCGATCACCTCCCATAAATCTGTTTGCGGATCGTAACACCAAACTTCATCCTCCCAGCAGTTATCACCACAGTAACCAAGGAAACAATATATTTCCCCGGAGTAAACACATGACTCAAAAAATGTCCTCTCCCCTGGCATTGGAGTTAACTCAATAAAATTCTCATGCTCAAAACTGCTATCATTCAACGGAGCAGTTGATATTACCCATTGAGGATTATTTATTAATTGACCATCATTGTTATAGATTGACTGATCATTAACTGCCTGTCCTCCCCCTTCATTAAAATTCCAATAAGCCACTAAATTTGAATCTTGTATTTGTATTTGGCTTAGTTCTTTGTACATATTTGCTTGGATTTCATTAGTTGTCCTAGCAATTTTCCATACTCGAACCTCATCCATTTGGCCATCAAAGTATTGACCAAATTTATTTAATTTACCTAGTAATAATGGTAAATTATTTACATGCAACACAGCTCCTGGATCACATGGCACCTCATAGATGAGCTGACCATTAACATAAAATCTCCTTTTTGAACCATCAAAGGTCCCTGCAAGATGAGTCCATTCATTAGGTTTTAGAGGTTCTGGATTAGTCCATCCAAAACATATTTGACCAAGAAATAGGTAAGGTTCCAAGTAACCATTTGTTTGTAATGCATATGCCTTATCTGTAACACCGTATCCTTCATTTTTTGATACAAAATGCATATGACGAGGTGTTACATCATTAACTTTCACCCAAGCTTCTATTGTTATTCCCGTTGTAAGGTCAAGAGATGTATTGTCTTGAATCAGTACATAGTTGTTAATCCCATTAAATTCCAATGCATAACTATTTGCAAAAGTAACATTAGTAGATACTGTAAAACAAAAAAGAAGAATATAATAATTAGCTTTATTATTTAAGAAGCTATACATTTATAAATCTCCCTAATAAAATCTACACTTGATTAATCCTTGTTTTCACTTACTGCTGTAACTTGACGACTGTTATATTATAATACAAATATAAAAAAATATGTCAATAATCATAATGAATTAGTAAGACTCATTTAATAGCTCTGACTTATCACATATAAAAAGCCCTCATTTACATGAGGGCTTTCCAATTTTGGTGGAGCCAAGGGGGGTCGAACCCCTGACCTCTTGAATGCCATTCAAGCGCTCTCCCAACTGAGCTATGGCCCCATATCTTTATGTTTATGAGTATAACTCCCTTATCAGTATCTGTCAATGTAATTTTGCAAACAATTATTCACAATGTAACCCACTACTGTACACTCAATTATAGCAGAACGGGATCCAAACCTTAATACTGAAAAAAACCAATATCATTATTCCTGTCATAGTGTTTCTCCTGCGCAAGCAGAAACTTCATTTTGTATCATAGTGTTTCTGGACCCCTGCTTTTGGGTTTGTTGAAAAACCTCAATATTTTCTTTCATGCACCCTTCGACTTCCCTCATGGTGACTTGAAAGATATTGTCATTCAACATGTCATGCTGAGCGGAGGCGAAACATGACACCCACAAAAAACTTTTTCAACAAGTTGCTTGTGGTGCGTATCTGTTCAATAGCTGACCAGGCTACTTTGCAGCTTCAAAATTAATACCACCCAGGGGGTACATCACTCACAGTCTCCCTATCTTACACCGGTGCTACCGCCAACATATACTCAAGCAGTTTCAATGTTCCCGCTTTGCCATAATCGCCAACCTCCATCGGCGGACCGACACAGGTAGGGCAACCATCTTTACAGGGACAGTTCTTTACATGTTGATAGACCGATTCAAATAACCGCACATGTTCCGTAAACAGCTTATCGGACAGCCCCACCCCGCCGGGGATGTTTTCATAAATGTAAATAGTCGGTCGTTCCGCAAAGGGAGCCCTGACCTGAGAAATCGCTCGCAAGTCACGGTAATCACACATCACCCACAACGGTGCAATCTTACCCAGCACATTTGCCACCCCTCGTAAAGCCCCTCCGAAATCAGCACTGCTGATACCTACCCGAAAAGTAATATCACCGGGGAAAGTGTACCAAAAGGCATGGGTGTGCATTTCCAACTCCGGCAGGTTGAGTTTCCCGGAACCGACATTTTCATGGGTCCGGAATTTTATTTTCTTAAATAATACCGTCACACTGGTGACACTCACCTCGCCGGAATAAATCTCGGCATCGCCGGTTTTTTCCTGCTGGTTTATCTCAAGGACCTTCAAGTCGGTCTTGGTTTCCGCATCGGTGTAATAATCGACCTGTACTTCCTTGACATACGCTTTTCTTCCCTCCCAATCAAGTTTTGTCACCTGGTACTGCTTTGCCCGATGAAGGTATATTGCCTGCGGATGAAGAAATATCGGTGCCGAAAAATAGTCAATCTCACCGACTACTTCAGCATGGTTGCTTTCATTGAGAATGACAAAATTTTCCGGTGATGCCGACCGTAGAGAAATTTGTTGCGCCGGGTATATCTCCGATGCCCAGTGAAAGCGCTTGCCGGAATTACGGAGTATATGAGCTTCCTCGAGATAGTTGAGTATTTCTCGCGTATCGATATCGCCTTCATATTCCGAGCTGTCCACCGGCAGTTCAAACGCCGCACACTTAAGATGGTTGGTGCGAATAATGAGATTATCAGGATCAATAATCCCGGATTCCGGGGTCCGGTCAAAAATATATTTCGGTTCTGCACAAAGGAACTGGTTAATAGCAGAGGAGTTGGAAACCATAATGGTCAAAGATGTACTGCTTCTCCGTCCGGCTCGTCCGGCTTGCTGCCATAACGAAGCTATTGTTCCGGGATACCCGACAATTATGGAGACATCAAGACTGCCAATATCCAGTCCCAGTTCAAGAGCATTGGTAGAAACAACACCGGTTACTTCCCCCGTTCGTAATCCTTGCTCAATACGCCTGCGTTCGCCCGGAAGATACCCTCCGCGATACCCGGCTACTTTGATTGAATTATTGAACGATTTACCCAGCTGTTGTTGCAAATAGGTAAGCAGGACTTCAACATTCAAACGGGTATGAGCAAAGACTATCGTCTGGATACGATGTCGTAAAAATGATGCTGCCAGTCGGGAAGCTTCATTGATTGCCGATTTTCGGATACCCAGTTGTCTATTGATAACCGGCGGATTATAAATAAGGAAATGTTTTTCCCCGGAAGGCGCGCCATTGTTATCAATCAAGACAGCGGAGCGTCCGATGATTTTCTGAGTCAGTTCCGCCGGGTTGGCAATCGTTGCCGAGCAGCAGATAAATTGCGGGTTGGAACCATAAAATCGGCAGATACGCTGTAATCTCCTGATAACATTGGCAAGATGGGAACCAAACACTCCCCTATAATGATGGATTTCATCTATGATGATATACGTGAGATTCTCAAACAGCTTTATCCATTTTGTATGATGCGGCAGGATGCCGGCATGGAGCATATCAGGGTTGGTGATAACAATATGCCCGGCAGCCCGAATAGCGCGACGAGCAGTTTGTGGAGTGTCGCCATCAAAGGTGTATGTCTTGATATCGACATCGAGTTGCTCTATCAACCCGTACAGTTCACTCAACTGGTCCTGGGATAATGCCTTGGTCGGGAAAAGATACAACGCCCGACTTTCCCGATGTTTTAATATCCTGTCGAGCACAGGGATATTATAACATAACGTTTTCCCTGACGCTGTCGGGGTTACTACAACAACATCGCTTCCCTGTTGAACATTCTCGATTGCCTTGCCCTGATGAGTATAAAGACGGGAAATCCCACGAGACTGAAAAGCGGCAACAAGCTGCCTGTCTAATTCCGGGGGGAAATCAACATACCTGGCGGGACGAGCAGAGTAGGATTTCCAATGAGTAATATTTTGCCTGAGAGCTTCATCATTTCTGAGGGTATCAAGAATTTGTTCGAGAGTCATACTAAATCTTAAATATGTCCGGTAAGCTGACGGCGACAGATGTCACAGAACTTACCGCCCTTGTTATCAATATCCAGCATCAACTGGCTGTAATAGTTTACACATTTCGGATTGCGGCATTCCGACAGATTAAACAAGTGTGCGGTCTGGTGCATTGCTTCTTTATACAAACGCGGGTACACCTTGGCTTCATCTTCCGGTAATCCATAAAACTCATGTCGCAACTGAAACAAGGAAACAACCGCTGTTCCTGATAAAATATCCGCATATCCAAGAATCGAATTTTCATCGGGAAGATACAGGTCTTCCTCACATACCCCAATCACTTTTTCCCGGGAATTTGCTTTCACCCGTTCCAGCTTCGAAAGGATAACAATAGCATAATACTGGTCGCGGATGACATTTTGTGCCTCGACCGGCATTTTCATCCCTTTGAGAATATCGACCGAGCAGTTGAAAACCGGTCCGATATCTGTTGCCAGACGGTTGACCAGCATGAAATCAACATCACCCAACGGCACTACAACTATTTTCGGTTTTAGAATACCCATATTCCTATTCAGCAGTAAAGAAACGGTCCTTGCGACCATCAGGAGAAACTTTCACTATTACTTTTTTCGTACATTTCGGACACCACCCGACAAATGCGGTCCCTTCCCGATTGAGGTAGATACGGGAATATACCCGACAACACCGAAAATACATACCTAAAAACGGACGTTTCGTACCGGGCTTATTCTTCTCCATAGTGCTACCATAATATAAAAACCCCGAAAAAATGCAACTATTCTCATTATATGGACTAATTCCATACAATTTATGGGATTTCCCGCCAAATTCTCCATAGCAACTTCAAACTTTACTATTGCTAAAATTCACCGTACTATATTGTTCTATAAAATGGTAGTTTGAGTACTTTAACGGATAAAGGAATTTGTACGTATGGCCATTGAGAATCTTGAAAACATTTTGAACGCAGCACAGCGGGGGATAAACGAATATCTCGAAAAGTCAAAGGATGCCGGGCAAATAGATGCACAGCTATTTGAAGCTGCAAAAAAAAATACCTTTCCGAATCTTGAACGATGGCTGCGAGATACCCATATCGACCATATTCCGCAATTGAGCCATCTCAAGGAAGGTATCATCCACGCTATTGAAAAGGAACAATGGGAAAACCTGGTCAATGCCTTTCGCCAGGAAGTCAGATTCGGAACCGGTGGTATCCGGGGAATGATGGCATTTGATAAAGCTTCGATTATCAAGTTGAAAGATGAAGGTATTGATACGGATATCCTGAAAGGCACAAACACGATCAATGATTTGGTATTTCGCCTGACCACGGCAGGTGTTGCCAAGTTCGGTAAAGCTCAGAATCCGCCCCTTGAGAAAGTAGTGGTCGGGTATGACAGCCGTATTCGCGGGCATGATTTTGCCCGGGCGGTGGCGGAAGTGTTCCTGGCGTATGGCTATACTATTTATTTTTTCGATGCACCCTGCCCCTACCCCGAAGTGACTTTTGCCATTCCTCACGAATCGGTCAAGGCGGATATTGGCGTACTTATCTCTGCCAGCCATAATGACTACCGCTACAATGGGTACAAACTTTCCTGCTCCAATGGCTCACAATTCGACCCCGAAGAGCGAGATATCATGTATCACGAATATATCAGCAAAGCAACCCCGAAAGATATCAAGATACTTGATTTCAAAGATGCCCCCGACGATAAAGTCTGGTTCTTGGGTGGTGACGCATTGGTGGACGGTTTCGACTATGCCGGAAAAGAAAAGAACCTGATTAATATGCACGAAAAGCACCGTGACCATATCAAATCCTTCCTGCTTACCGAAGACCTTGCCGAACGTCAGGCAAAAAGCGACAACCCGTTACAAATTGCCTTCTGTCCTTTTCATGGCGCCGGGTATATTGCAGTTCCCCGCCTTTTGAAAGAAGTTGGATTCCGCATTGTAAAATCTATTAATGGCACAAAAAGCGGGATGGGGTTAAACGAGCTAAACGGACTGTTCCCTGCTTTCTGCAGTGACCCCGGCAAAGAGCAACAACCCGACCCCGGTGATCCGAGAGCAGCCAGAACAGCAGTCAAAGCGTTCAAAGAAGATTACCCCGGCGAGTTTGACAATATTGATATCCTGATTGGAACCGACCCCGATGCTGACCGGTGCGGAATCGTTGTTCATGTCCCCAAAGAACAACAGCATGTTTACAATAATGAAGATTACTACCTGCTCCCGGCTGATGATGTCTGGACCCTGCTTCTCTGGTATCGACTCCACCGTGAACAGGAAAAATATGGCTCTGTGCAGGATGCCGAGAAAAAATTTGTCACCCTGTCACATACTACATCCGACAGCATAACTATGCTTGCCCGTAAATATGGCTTGGGTGTTGTCAGAACCTGGGTCGGGTTCGCCGCTTTGGCAGCAGCAACACGAGACACCTGGGATAACAAAGAAAGCGAGTTTGTCAGTCTGGTTGACGGACGCAATGATACATATACCGATCTCTGTCACCCGTTTGTCTGTGATTGCAACGGTATGGAAACCGGCAAACGCTCGATTAACCTCGCTGCGATGGAGCAAAGTAACGGCTTCTCCATCCTTGGTGGTCCTCCGCCGGACAGACGGTCGTTAGGTGTGGGCGGGCATGTTCGCGATAAAGATGGCACGTTTGCAGCATTGCTGGTAGCGGAAATTGCTGCCTGGGCAAAGGAACAGGGAACGGATATTATCGGACTGCTCGACAAACACATCTATCTCGATCCGGATATTGGCATTTTTGCAACATTTTACGAACCGGATCCGCTCGATGGCGAGTATCCCGGAATCGAAGGCGATCGCTTGAAAAAGAATATCCTGCTGAAAGCATTGAAGTATTACCAACAGGCACAAGAGGGTACATTTACTATCGCCGGGAAACAGGTCAAATCAACAGTGATTTATCGTACCGGCAAATATGATTTGATTTACCCGCCATCGGATAATTTCATCTTCCCCGACGAAGGTATCCGTTTCTTTTTCGATGATGAAAAACTTCAGCATGTCACTATCAGACCTTCCGGAACCGGAAACTCATTGCGATTCCACATTCAATTACATGCAACTCCGAACGCAGATAACCTGATAGAGACCAAAGTCAACCTTCGTGCTGAAGGCAAACGCATTATGGATGACTTGCGGGTATTGCTTGACGCACCGAGGAAGTGAAGTAAGTGTCATACACATAGAGAGATTAAGGTGGACTTATTACCCAAATTAATAGAAGGTATCATTGCAAGCCTTATTGCAGCAATTATTGCATATGTTACTAAGAAAATTGTACTGCGATATAAATGGGTTGAAAATGGACGAATAATTCTTTTACGTACTCTTCAATTTATCCTTATCCTTGGCAGCTGTTACCTACTATACCTTTTGAGTAATTTGTGGGTTATTTCAGGAGAAGAACTTCAATATTCCATTAAAAACATATTTTTTGTTATATTAGCACTAGCAATTATTGGATACTGGCTCCACATCTTTCTTAAAGACTTAGAACAAGCCCTTTCAAAACAATATGGCAACCAGTTTTTTATCTATCAGAAAAACCCGAAAAAATCAAAACCGGAAAAAATTCCTCTTCATCGTTTAAGACATTCAAGCCACACCAATAACCGGTTATCAATTTCCTGGGATACCTTTGGAGACGGTATGTGTTTTCTTAAGAATCAAATAACTGATTACTCTCCCAAAGTTGAGCCGGACCTCTGTATAGGTATTAATCGCAAAGGGATGTTGATAGCTTCTTATCTTGCCGGTACATTACATGACGGACAAAGACTTGTTGGCTTTATACGAACATCAGGAGAAAAACGTGAAATCGTTGAAGAATCATTTCCCTGCAATCTTGGACGAATAAAATCAATTCTTATTGTTGACTCTGAAATTAAGTCTGGATATTCACTACATCATATCATTGAATATCTTATAGAAAAATTCTCTCCTCAAGGAGAAAAACTCGATATAAAAATAGCTGTTTTTTCAGCATGCTTAATAAAAGAACATATCGACAAAATTACAGATTTAGAAACAAAAGGTGTCTTTGAACATGAATATATCGATAACCTTCCTGATTTTCTTGCCTTTATAACAGCAGGCAGGATTAAGTTACCGGAAGGCATTACATAACGAACACTTACACAAACATGAGACTCACAATATGTTAAATACTTATTTGGAATATGCAAAAAAACTGGTATACAAAGCTGGCAGTAGAGTTAAGGGAATGACCCTTTCAAAAGTAAAATACTCTAAAGAAAATGATGATTTAGTAACTGAAGCAGACTTAATAGTAAATGATTATATTATAGAAAAACTACTCAGAAAATTTCCTCATCACAAAGTATACTCAGAGGAAAAACACCAACAAACAAATGCCAAATACTTATGGATACTTGATCCCATTGATGGCACTAAGTATTATGCTCGTAAGATACCGTTATATGCAATTTCTCTTGCTCTTCAAATTGACGGTGAGTTAGCTATTGGGATTGTTTATGATCCCGAATCAGAACAAATGTATTACGGTTCTTTTGATTCACATGCCATGTTAAATGATATTGAAATAAATTGTTCCGAAGAAAAAAATCTTGGTAATTGTATTGTTTGCGTAGAGATACCAAGCAGACATGCTCCTGTAACAGAACGGAACTGGGCTATGGAGAAATTACGTGTTATTATCGATACTGTTCAACGAGCACGTATCATTGGGGTATCGTCACTCGGTCTTAGTTGGTGTGCCAAGGGTGGTTTTGATGCATATATCAATTTAGGAAGCACTTCGAAAATTTGGGACGTTGCAGCAGGATATGTTATTATAAAAAAAGCTGGTGGAGTGATAACATACAAAGAAGGAAAAATAGTAGCTGGTCCACTCGATCTTCATAACCAATTAATCGATTTACTGAAACTTACTTAAGCAAACGCATTATGGGTGACTTGCGGGTATTGCTTGACGCCCCAAGGAAGTGAAAAGGCTATTGTACAACTTTTAGAACTTTGCAGGTCAGGACCTCTATGGTCCTGACTTTTTTAATTATCCACATACTTCAGCAGGTTGGCATTTCATGTGAGCAAAAATAAATATAAAACTCAAGCTACTTATCTATATTGCAATATCATAGATATCCAGTCCAACAACCCTGCTTATGATTTACCCGATAACATCAGCAGGGGTTTATCTATGTTATGCTTCAGTACTTCCGAGACACTCCCAAGGATAAAGTCACTAAAGCGCTTATGCCCATGAGTAGCCATAGCCACCAAGTCCCATACAGGTTCTTCCGACTTTTTCAATACCTCTTCAGCAGGTTCTCCCACAACCGCAGATGATGTCACATCAATACCATCAGCTTCCAATATGGACTTGATTTCAGCAAAGCTTTTTTCAGTTTTCTCAAACATCAATCTTTCCTGATCAAGGGTATGGGCATGAATGACATGAAAAAGATGTACCTTTGAATGATGATATTTCGCCAGTTCCCTCACATGAGCAACGATAACATCATCAACAGGAGAGCAGTCTAACAGTAATAGTATATTTTGATACAATGCCATTTCTTGCTCCTAAAAAATGGTTGTGTATAACAGGTAGGCATTTAAGGCTATTATTATCCCCGATACAATAATAGCCAGCGGATATTCTATTTTCCCGCTCCGCAATTCACCCATGACATTTTTTCGTCGGCATAAGATAAGAAGTGGAATCAATGTAAAAGGAAGCTGGATGCTTAAAATTACCTGACTGAAAATCAATATCTTGAACGTATTCATTTCAAACAGGATAATAAGAAACGATGGAATAGCAGTGACAAATGTCGATATCCGGTAAAGAAATGTTCTCGGATCTTCGGGTTTTCCCAAAAAGGCAGTCACAACATTCACCTCCGCCATAGATGACGTAGTCGATGACGATATCCCGGCGGCAAGAAGTGCTAACGCAAATAAAAAGCTGGCAAGGTTCCCTGCGAGGGGACGTAAAGTATCAGATGCCTGTTGCAGACTGTCAACTATCATACCGTGCTCATAGAACACCGCAGCAGCAACGATAATCATAGCCGAATTCACCGCCCAGCCGGCACCCATTGCTAAAATAGTATCGGTTCTTGCAAATTTGCTTAACTTCTTTTTATCCTGTATCGTTTCTCCCCATTTTCTGCTCTGTATTACATTGGAATGAAGAAAAATATTGTGTGGCATAACAACCGCACCGAGCATGGCAATAGCGATGTAGATATTATCTCTGGTAATATTAGGTATTACCATCGCCGGTACCACACTGGACCATTCCGGCTTTACTATGAATAACTCGATAAGATATGATATGGCAATAATACCGAGAAAAGCCAGGATAATCCTCTCCAGCCGATGGTAACGCTGTGTTACGATAAAAAACACCTCGATTATAACCGTTAATAATGCCCCTAACCAGAGTGGAAAACCGAATAAGAGCTTAAACCCTATTGCCCCGCCTAAAAGCTCAGCGACATCAGTCGCAGCACAAGCGGCTACTATTGTCACTCCTATCACGGCGGATGTCGGCTTTGAAAAACGTTCGTGTATATTAACTGCTAATGACTTCCCGGTTGCAATTCCAAGCCGGGCACTCATATTCTGAATAAGTATCAGCATCAATGTGCTCAACGTTATGACCCATAGTAAGCCATAACGAAATTCAGATCCGCCGGCGATGTTGGTTGCCCAATTGCCGGGGTCAATAAAGCCAATCGTGATAAGAAAACCGGGACCGAGAAATTTTAACAGCCGTTTGAAAAAATGTTTATTGTCAGTTTGCATTCATATCTCTTCTTATCATTGCTCTATTTAAAGCATCAACCTACTCAGCCGTATAAAACAAAACAATCACAGGAACGTACCCCACCATTTGAAGTGCAATACTACTCTTATTACGTAGCGCTTGAAAATATAGATAGAACAAAATCACACCGCAAGTTTGTATTTTGTTATGGTTTTGAATACACAGGAGGTGATTAAGAAATCCGACCGTTTTCTCGCAGGTTGGTGTTACGAACCTGCATGTAACGGGTAAGAAACCCGAACTTTACTATTGCCCCAGTGAAAGAGCTTGATGGGAAACACGGCATTTTCTGTCAGTCACCCTTCGACTCCGCTCAGGGTGACTTGAAACACATTGTCATCCAGTATGTCATGGTGAGCGGAGCCGAACCATGACTATAACAACCCCTC
>JAJRZL010000012.1 GCA_024275255.1 Candidatus Zixiibacteriota bacterium
GAGCATGAAAATGTTATCCCTGACGGGATTATTCTCGGTAAAGCGCTTTCCGGCGGTTTGGTTCCGGTCTCGGCATTTGTCACGAATAGCTCGTTGATGGATATGGCGTTTCAACCGGGCCGGGATGGCTCCACGTATGGCGGGTATCCCCTGGCATGTGTTGCCGGTAATGCCGCGCTGGATGTTATTGTAGAGGAGAAGCTGCCTGAAAACGCTACGAAAGTGGGGGACTACCTTGCAAAGAATATCCGTGAGATTGCCGGGCGTTCACCTCATGTAAAGGAAGTACGCAATCGCGGCTTGTTTATCGGAGTAGAAGTCAAAGATGGTAACGCTATGGATTATTGCCGTCGGATGCTTGACCTTGGGTTGTTGGCAAACGACAGTCATGGTCATACTATTCGTATTTCTCCACCGCTGATTCTTACCGAAACCGATGCCGACTATATCTCGGAACGCCTGGAAAAAGTGCTTGTTGATTGATAAAGACAAAACTGTTTGTCACAGGCAGGTATGGGTATCTATACCTGCCTTTTTTATCTCTTGTTGGTGTATGAATACTATCAACGATATGAATTATATGTATTCGTAATGATAATCCGGGAAGAAAACCTACAGAACGAGAAAGTATCATCAGGATAGATAAAATTGCTCATCGAGATATAGAACGGGTACACTTCATCGATTATGTAATTCGGAACGACATCAAGGAACAGGTTAAGCACTCATGCAGGCTCTGGCATCACGTTGTAAGATACAGAAACTTTTTACTTCCACGAATCAATCCAATGAACCCATGCAACAGCTTTTGGTAAAGTTGGGGTATTTTGAATTTGGTATTATTTATGATCTTAAGCCGGATGATGCAGAGCTTGTTTATTTCCTGGATATATGCAAGTGTCCAGTATAAATACAGAGGGAGCAATTATTTCATTGGGTAAAAGTCGATACTCTTCTAAAGAGCCAATTTATCGGGTAATGGACCAATAAAAAAGTCAGGACACGAGGTCCTGACTTAGATTGTACGATATATATAAGTAGATTTACTTATGTTTTGCCCGCAGTTCTTCTGCCATCTGTTTGATATCAGCAAGGTCACGGACCATTTCGCTCCATCCATACCATAGTGCATAGTCGGGATTGGCGTGGAATATACCCTGGAATGCCCGCATCCGGTGTTCCAGGTGCATAACAAACAACCGCTGTTCAATAGGGGTCGGGGCATCATGGAAAGTCAGCAGGTCAGGGAAAGGATAGGCATACCCTTCCGGTTTTTCCAGAATGCCATCTTTATATAATCCGGCAATGATACGAATTGCTTGTGCAAGCAAGTGATCAACTTCACGAATCATATCATCACCTTTAGCCATCTCTGCCTTGGCAAAGTTAATCGAATGGCATTGGTTGCAGGTTTTAATCAGTTTATTGCGTTCTCGGTCAAAATCTTCCTGGGTCAAACGAGCAACATCTGCCGCTTTCACGACATCCAGTCGTCCGGTCGGGTTTCCTTCAGGATCAAGAACACCAAGTGCCTGCAATATTGTCACTTGATCGGCTTTCCACTGCTCATCTTCAGGTAACGGCAAACGGACCGCAAGGAATCCCCACGGGGTGCGGACTTCATGGTTGCCTTCCTGCATGTGACAGGTCTGACAGGTTGGGGCGGCGGCTGATGCCGGTAAGATACCCAACTGTTTCAAAGAATTGCGAACGCCATGCTTTGAGGCAGAATACATCTCCCATTGCGGATGGTCAAATCCCATGTGACAGGTTTGGCATGCTTGCGGTTGTCTGGCTTCCTCGGTTGAAAACGTATGCCGGGTATGACAGGCATCACATGAAGCTACCCCAAATCCTGCTCCTTGAGCTTTCAATTCCTTGATTTGTTCTTCGCTTTTCAAGCCTATCTTGTGACAACCACCGCATCCTTTCATGCCGTCAACCAATGCCGATGGTAGCATGTGAGTAGTTGGCATCGCTTTCAATGCTGCCCACGCGAAAGCATGTTTACCCGCGGAAAATTGTTCTACCTGTGTTTCGTGACACTCCGCACAGGTTTGCGGGGTAGGGATGTTTACATTGGCAACATCTTCAGATGATGTGTGCTTATCTCCATGACAAGCTGAACAGGTGATATCATTTTCAAAATGCTTACTGAGTTTCCAGTCCTGCACGATGTTGGGAGTGACATTGGAATGACACTCTGCACATTGTTCACCGGAAACAGTTGCTGCCAGCAGCATTATGATGCTGATAGTGATTATGGTTCGCACCATTGTCTGATCCTCCTTTGAGCCATTTATACTTTAAGCATGATATGTTACAAGTATTTATTTACAAAAAATGAGTCAACAACAAAAATGGTATCAATGCCAAAGAACATCTATATAATTATGATTCGTCATATTCTTGCCGTCCTTGACTTTTATCAAAAACGCTTCTATCTTCGTCGTTTATAAGGAAATACGTATGATAATTCCGTTTCTTGACCTCCATGCCCGGTATGAATCTGCAAAAAATGATTTGGTGACGGTTTGTAGTCAGGTTGATTGTTGCTGTGAAAAAATACGGGATTATTTCCATGACCATTAATTCAGCATCACTTACAAAAATTGAGCTGATAAGTTTACTTTCACTTTTTTCCCTGGTTGTTGTATTGCGATTATATCAGCTTGATGCTGACCCCCCTCTTAATCTTTCCCCGATATCAACGGGCGTATATACTGATCCCGGACAATATACGCTGTTTGCAAGAAATTATGTCCTTACGGATGAACTGAACCCGTTTCATGATATGCGACGACCGGTATATATACATTCAAGTGTTACCCCTCTGGCGATTATTGTCTTTTCTTTGTTCGGCACAAGTTTGTGGTCAGCAAACTTTGTCGGTTTTTTACTGGCGCTTGGTTCCCTGTTTTTATTCTACCTGTTTATAAGGAAAACAGCAGGAGTGGTATGCGGCCTTTTGTTTGTATTACTTATTTCTGTCAATTACAACCTGATTTTTTATGGAAAACTGACCTTTCTCGAACATGCCATGTCGTTCTTTGCTTTTTTGGCTCTTGTGATGGTCTCATATTCCCGGAAATGGTATGTACACTTTTGTGCCGGAATGGCGTTGGTCATTGCCATCTTTTGGGGTAAAATCATTGGTTTGGTGTTCCTTGCCCCTTTTGCCTGCTGGTATCTGTATGATTTGTTTTACCAAGCAAAGCGACCATTGACTATGGCGTCAACCCGAAACGTGGTATCTTTCGTGCTTGGTTTTACCGTGGCACTGGTTACATGGTATATTTTCTTCTATACTCCTTACCAACAGCAGATAACAGGATATTTTGGTGAGCAGGTGTTTTTCTTATATGGTATGCCGAAAGGGCTCATTTCGTTTGATGACTTCATCCACAATATGCTCACATTTGGAGGGGAGAGTGGTCTTTTCCCTCGTATGCGTACTGTGGGGATATTGGGCGCTGTATTTGTCGGAATGGCTCTGTTCCATGTTACCCGTTTACGGTCGTTGAAAAAGGGATTTGGAGTGTTCAATGCCGGTCACATTTTTATGGCGGCGATGATTATTGCTTTCTATGGCGCTTTAATGATTTGGAACTATCGCCCTTTGCGTTATGAAATAGTGATGATATACCCTTTCTATGGAGCAGCTTCAGTTGTTATTATACTGCTCTGGCAGAAATGGAAAGAGAGGGGAGCAACAGGTTTTCCCTGGTTATTTATGATAGGAAGTATTCCACTCATTATGATTCCGTTATCCCAACTACTCGAAGCAGTTGATGATATGTACATGTGGGGGATTTCGTATGATGAATATAAGTACTGGGTTGCAGGTTTTTCAGTCATCTTGAGTGTTTTGATTTCACTCTATATTGCATACCGTCCGTCATGGAAAGCCCTGAACATTCCTCTGTTATTACGGATATCGACAATAGTAATTGTTCTCATCAACCTGGTGCTTGGAATATACCGGTACAGCCAATGGCAACAACAGGCAACTACCACTGCTCGTGATGACAGTCGTGATTTGAGTATAGTTCTTTCTTCGGATGCTGTGGTATCCGGGCCGTATTCATCATTGCTGGTTTCGGAGAACAAACTCAATTGCATCTTACACATGTTTGGGGTGGCGTATGCTGATCCGGATTTATTTAAAAAGTTTCCGATTACGCATCTTTTAATTGACCGTACGCACGAAGTTTTGGCAAGAGCCGATTATCCCGATATGATGAAAACAGCCATGTTGGTACAAACGTATATTATCGGGACTCAAAAAGTGTTGCTGTATCGGATTGCCGGAAATACCGGAAACACAACCGCTGACTCGTATAACCTTTCATTGTTCGAGCGGGCGATGACAACTCTTAGTAAGGGCGATACGACAACGGCTAAACATAAATTGCGGGAGGTTATCAAAAGACATCCGGACAATTTTTCCGCCTATGAAAAACTTGCTCAAATCGCTGAATCTCAAGGTGAAATTGACACTGCTGAGATGTACTGGAGCAAAGCGCTTGAAAATGCCCCGACAAACTATACTCTTATTGCCGGATTGGCGGATTGTTTACGTGAGAAATTTATCAAATATGAAAAACAAC
>JAJRZL010000280.1 GCA_024275255.1 Candidatus Zixiibacteriota bacterium
GTCAGGATTAATGTCAAACCGGCTGATACAATAATTCGACAGTATTCGATACAAGCCGGTTTGAAACTTTTTCATATCACCAGCGGATTCCTTTTTCAGAGCAGTCAATTCATCGAGCACTTGTTCTACCGGTGACTTTGCTTTCGGGATAGAATCCTTGTTTCGTTTCCTGGCAATGATAACAGCAGCAAGTCCAATTCCTCCCGCTCCAACAACAGCAATGATGAGAATAAGCCATGTAGGAAAAGAACTGGTACGCTCTTCTTTCGGAAGCGGTTCGGCAACATGAATAGTCATTGCCTCTGTTACCAGCTCCCCGGCGGTGCTGTCCGGCATGGAAAGATAGCTGATTGAAATCGGTTCGATTCGTGCCGTTCCGGGAGCAGTGGGTATCAGGGTGTATTTATATGTTTTGGTAGTAACCTCATCTGTGCCGCTGCCTATTGATTTGATTGATGATGCGAACCCCTTTACTTTCAAATGTTCAAATTGCGGCTCAAGCGGCTTGTTGAACAGGTATCCCCACTGAGGACCATCCCATTGCAGGGTAATAGTAAAGATAGTACTGTCTTCAAATGGAATCGACGGTTTGTCAACTGACTGGGAGATGGAGATATTATCAGCCTGCACCGATGACAGCAGGAGTATAAAAGCAAGGTTGATGAGAAGTTGTTTATATATCACCCGACAGCCTCATAAGTTTTGTCGAACCATTCTATTGCAAACTCCGATTTCATAATCCGTAATAATTCCGCTACGCCTGATAACAGGTGACAACTGAATTTATACCACTGCCACCTCATCAGGTTTCAAATAAAAATTTACGCTACCAAAAGAGCAATCACTCCTATCGCCATCCCGATTTTCAACACCAGCGAACCTGCTGCCAGCATTCGCGGGCTGGGATTATTCCAGACAAATATCAACAACGCCAAAACAGGTAAATCCACAACATACACGGCAAGAATCTTGTACATCTCCCCAAACCAGCCGGTAAAAATGGGAATGTAGGTCAAGAGCACCAGTAAAAAAAGATTCCCAGCGCAGTGAGCAAAGCCGGTCTGACCCCGATTACCTGCGGAAGAGTAATAATCCCGTTTTGCCTGTCCCCCTCAATATCCTGCACATCCTTAACTATCTCACGTACCAGATGAAACAACAAGGCATAGATAGCGGGTATCAGAGGACCCGGCAATACCCAGGTCAGCGCCGGGTCAACAGCCAACCCGCCGGTAAGAAATGTTGCTCCGCCTAAAAGAGCGATGACCAGATTCCCCACTACCGGAACACGTTTCAACCAGAGATTATACACCAGCAGCAGGACAAAAGCGATACCTCCGACAATCAGTACTTCCCGGTTCACCGCCAACGCTGCAAGGAACGCCCCCAGCGAAAATACAATTGCCAGCATGAGGGCTTTCTTCCTCGAAACCGCTTCCCGTACCAATACCCGCCCGGGACGGTTGAACCGGTCAATTTCGATATCAACAAGATCATTTACAATATTCCCGGCTGCACATAACAGAAAGACCACCAGCGATGATATGACAGGTCCGTAATATTGCGGGTGGAGCCATGTCATATACGCCCCCACCCATACACCGCATACAGCGAGTAAACAGTTATGTACCCTCGTTAGTCGACATATTTCAAGCATATTGCCCATATAAAACAATAGAAGAGTGGTGGGAGATAGTCAACTTTTATCAGTAATGGCAGAACCGGAAAGGTGTACAGTATCAAGAGAGAGTTTACACCACAAGGGTTCTGCCCCGCAAGACAGATTTTTTCTCTTTGTTTTTATCATTCAAATTATGACACTGTCACTCCTGCGAAAGAATGTATTGAAAAACCTCAATATTCTCTTTCAAGCACCCTTTCCGCCCAAGCGGACTCAGGGCGACTTGAACGTTATTGTCATTCAATAAGTCATGGTGAGCGGAGTCGAACCGTGTTTCTTTGTTTATTCTATACTCACTATAATAATTTTTAATAGTACTTATGAATTGTCGAGATTAAGGTTTGTTATTTGTTTGTGGATTTATGTAAAAAAGTGTCGGGTTTTTCACCGCCTTTAGCGGTTCAGAACCCGACCTACTTTACTAATAGGGAGACCAAAGGAGAACGTATAAACCAAGATTTAAGTAAACA
>JAJRZL010000281.1 GCA_024275255.1 Candidatus Zixiibacteriota bacterium
ACGCCAGTGTGACTGTTGTGGTTGATCCTGCTGATTACAAGGAACTTATGAAAGAGATGCAGGAGCACGATGGCGGGACAACATTTGCATTTCGGCGGAAATGTGCTGCCAAGGCTTTTGCTCTGACCTCGCGGTATGATACTGCTATTGCGCGGTATTTTAATTCGACCAGTAAAGATGAAGTCGAGATGTTCCCTCCAAAGCTGGACCTTGATTATTCTTATCGCAGCGGGTTGCGGTATGGAGAAAACCCGCACCAGAAAGCAGCGCTCTATGTCAGTGATGAATACAATGGACCAACGCTTCTTGACGGAAAAGTCCTTTCCGGGAAGGAACTGTCGTACAATAACTACGGTGATCTCGATGCCACCCTTGATATGCTGCTTGATTTCCAAGAGCCGTTTGCCTGCGTGGTAAAACATGCCAACCCCTGTGGGGCGGCGACTGGAAAAACTATTGCGGAAGCGTACCAAAAGGCATACGAAAGCGATCCGCTGTCGGCATTTGGTTCTATCATCGGGTTGAACAGGGAAGTCGATATCGAATGTGCCAGGCTGTTACATGATACCCCGTTTGTCGAATGTATGATTGCCCCTTCGTTTACAGAAGAAGCGTTCAAGTTGTTGAAACGAAAAAAAGCCCGTCGGTTGCTTACCCTTCCCCAGATACGTAACGGTATGCCACAGGATGACATGGTGTACAAGTTTATTCGGGGTGGGTTACTGGTACAGGAAGCCGATGTACTGGAAACAAAACGTTCCGATTTGAAAGTTGTTACAAAACGCGAACCAACCGAAGAAGAGCTGGTATCGTTGTTATTTGGCTGGAAAGTTGTAAAACATACCAAGTCAAATGCTATTGTGCTCACAAAAGGCACTGCGACGGTTGGTATCGGTATGGGGCAGACATCCCGGGTGGATTCCGGCTTTATGGCGGTAAAACGTGCCGGGGAACGTGCCAACGGGGCAGTAATGGCGTCTGATGCCTTCTTCCCGATGCCTGATGGTATTGAAGTTGCAACCAATGCCGGGGTGACGGCTATCATTCAGCCGGGTGGTTCCAAGGGGGATGAACAGGCTATTGAAGCTGCTGATAAAGCGGGGGCGGCAATGGTCTTTACCGGGCATCGACATTTCAAGCATTGATTGTCATATAGTTTCAAAGAGCCGTTACAAGCAAGTAACGGCTCTTTTTTGCCTGAAATACATCATATCAAATGAGATAACCAATCAGTCATCTTCGGTTGACCTTGTAGGTATTTTGGTATACATTTCAAAAGAAAATATGACATAAAAATGGAGTACTACTATGTCCTATCTTAAAGAAACTGATCCTGAAATATATGATGCAATAATTGCGGAAACAAAACGACAGGTTAACAAACTGGAACTGATTGCCTCGGAAAACTTCACCTCCCGGGCAGTGATGGAAGCTGCCGGCGGGGTGATGACCAACAAGTATGCCGAGGGTTACCCGGGGAAACGATACTACGGCGGCTGTGAGTATGTCGATGTTGCCGAGGACCTCGCACGGGAACGCCTTAAAAAGCTCTTTGGTTGTGAACATGCCAATGTCCAGCCCCATGCCGGGTCTCAGGCTAATATGGCGGTATATTTCACGGTACTGAAACCGGGCGACAAAGTGATGGGGCTTGATCTTTCTCATGGCGGTCATTTAACTCATGGTCACCCTATCAATTTTTCCGGTATGTTATATGATTTTCATGGCTATCAGGTTGATAAAGAAACCGAAGTGATAGATTATGATGACTTGATACAGCAGGCAAAGAAAATCCAGCCCAAAATGATAGTTGCCGGAGCCTCGGCATATCCCCGTACGCTTGATTTTGAAAAGATTCGGGAAGCCTGCGATGCCTGCGGAGCGTACATGATGGTTGATATTGCCCATATTGCCGGACTTATTGCTGCCGGGGTACACCCGTCACCGGTTCCGTATGCCGATTTTGTAACATCCACGACTCATAAGACCCTGCGCGGTCCCCGTGGTGGTGTTGTCATGTGTAAGGAAAAATACGCTGCTGATCTCGACCGGACCGTTATGCCCGGTATTCAGGGTGGACCACTTATGCACATCATTGCTGCGAAGGCAGTTGCTTTCAAAGAAGCGATGACTGATGAGTTCAAGTCCTATCAAAAACAGGTAGTAAAAAATGCAAGCACACTTGCTGAAGAATTGAAAAACAAAGGGTACAAACTGGTATCCGGCGGAACCGATACCCATTTGATGCTGGTCTCTTTTATTGATGTCCCTAAAGTAACCGGTAAGAAAGTAGAAAAAGCACTTGATAAAGCAGGGATCACGGTAAACAAAAATACAGTTCCGTTCGACCCGGAGAAACCGTTTGTCACCTCCGGTATTCGTATCGGTACCCCAGCCGTCACTACACGAGGTATGGGCACTGATGAGATGAAGATAATTGCTGATTTTATCGACCGTGGTATCCAGAATCGTCGCAATGATGAGGTACTGGCGGAAATAGCCGAGG
>JAJRZL010000282.1 GCA_024275255.1 Candidatus Zixiibacteriota bacterium
CGGCAGTGGTATTCCCAAAGAGAACCTGAACAAGATATTTGACCCCTTCTTTTCGACTAAAGGAGTATGGGGGAAAGATGAACTGGTGGGAACCGGAATGGGATTGTCTATTTGCAGGAATATTGCCCATGAGCATGGAGGTGAACTGAGCGTGCAATCCATCGTCGGTATGGGAACTACTTTTACCCTGACACTGCCTATGAACAGGTCATCGTCGAAGCTGTTCATGGATACCATTCAAAATCATAAGTTGAGGATTCTGTTCTTTACATTGGATAAGTCCATTATTGCAGAGTATTTCGCTTCTTCCTGTAAAGCGAACATAGAGATTCTTACTTTTGATAATATAAACTCTATAACCGGAAAACTAAGTAACATTGCCAATTTTGTTGTTTGCGATGCCAAGTTCAGTGGTAAAGTCGAGTTGTACCGCATGGTGGAGAAATGCCAGTCCAACAACGTACCATATATTCTCATCAATTGTGGAACCATGGAATATCAGTTAAGTGAACTATATAACAACTCTATTGCCAATTTCAAGGAATTACCGGACTTTGAAAAGTTGATTCAGACATACATAACCAATCGGAATAACCTTGTGCATACGTAAACAGGGACATTATAACGTAACCATATATGAATAAAACCCGCTACCAGTAGATTGTCATATATCATCCCCGCTGTTTATTTCAAATTGTACCTTTTAATGGTGAAAGAGACATATTATCTTTTTTCTCAATATGTTTTTTGACATGAAACATTGGTTGGAAAGAGATGAAATATCGGGTTTTGTTGTTCGATCTTGATGGTACGTTATTCGACTATGGCAGGGCTGAAGCTGCTGCGTTACAAATGACGTGTACTCAAAGCGGTATTCAATACGAACAGGCTTATCTCGATGCATACACGAAGATAAACAGCCGTATTTGGAAAGAGTATGAGCAGGGTCTGGTTTCCCAGGCAGAGTTGAAAATAAAGCGGTTTGAATTATTTGCTGAAACTATCGGTATTTCTTTGAACGCCCGACAGTTTAGTGAAAGGTATCTTGATAATATGTCCAGACAAACTCAGCTTATTGATGGGGCAGATACGATAATTTCTTCGCTGGCTGAACTTTTTCAACTGGTGCTGATAACGAATGGTTTAACACGGGTCCAACGGTCAAGAATAGCGAAATCTGCTCTGGCTCCTTTTTTTGAACATATTATTATCTCTGAAGATGTCGGTTGCTCAAAGCCGGATAGTAAAATATTTGATATTACTTTTCAGCAGATAAATAATCCACTCAAACAGGAAGTATTGTTGATTGGCGATAGTTTGACATCGGATATGACCGGTGGCGCTAATTATGGGATAGACACCTGTTGGTTCAATCGAAAGGGGCAGGTAAATGATATTGGAATAATTCCGACCTACGAGATACAATCATTGCCGGAGCTATTGGATATTGTATTAATTGGAAAGTGAGAGAAAAGTTTAGTGTAGTAATATCTTAGGGAAAGGGGGGGATACCTTTATTTGTTTGGCTTGCTTTTCATGGGGCAAAGCTTATTTCCGGATAGTGACTAACGAGATACGCTGACCATCGACTTTTTCGACCTCGAACTCGATATCGTTCCACTTGATGACTTGTCCTTCTTTGGGAACGGAACCGACCAAGTCATAAATCAAGCCTCCAACCGTATCATAATCTCCCTGTTCGTATTCCGTGCCCAGCTTGTCTTGTAGTTCTTCCACTAACATACTGGCATCGACCATGTACCTGCCATCGGGGAGGACCTGAAATTCATCCTGCTCGGAGTCATGCTCGTCCTGAATCTCTCCGAATATCTCTTCGATAATATCTTCAAGGGTAACCAGCCCGGCAATACCGCCGTACTCATCGAGCACCATCGCAATATGGAGGCGTTTTGTCTTGAATTCGCGGAGCAAATCACCAATAACTTTTGTTTCGGGTACAAAGTATGGTTCTCGAAGGAGACTGGTGATGTCAAATTCTTCTCCCGGTTCCGGCAGGTTGTTAAACAAATCCTTCACATAAATCAATCCTTCAATTTTATCGATGGAGCCCTTATAAACCGGGTAACGGGAATGACCGTCTTTGAGCACCAGTTGCCTGATATCTTTGAAACTCATTGATATTTCAATAGCGGTGATATTGATACGAGGGACCATGATTTCGCGTACCACTGTCTGGTCCAGCAGGAAAATCTGACCAATCATTTCTTTCTCTTCCTGCTCGACAATTGTTTCGCTGATACCTGCCTGCTCGGCGAGTGTTTCTATGGCGCGTTCTACTATTTCTTCTTTTTCTTCCTCGGTCACTTCGATTTCGTGATTGGTACGCTTGAGTAAACCGCGAAGCCCACCGACGATGGGAAAGAATATGTAGTAAATGGGAGATATTATCCAAAGGTGGCGTACCATGCGATTGTTGATTGCCTTACGGGAGGAGCGACGGGGAAGATATTCCACTGTTATAACAAACAAAATCCAGACCAGCAGGATACCGACTGCGGGAATAACCCATGGAGGGATTTCTTCGAAAACAGCATAACCAGTCAGCAGCTTATATGACAATACCGATATGATTACCAATGCAAATGAACGGTAAACCACCGCAATTTGTACAAAAGCCCGCGGGTCGCCTGCCAGTTTTTTAAGGAGATTCTGACGGGATTTGGATATATTCGGAAACAGTGTTTCCACTTCATCGGGGTCGATATATACTGCCAGTGAGTACAGCGACACTACGTATGCCGTTACATAGAGAATAATTACGATAAGTAAATACACAATTTCTATCATCGTGCGTACATATATCTCATAGTTGGTTTAGAAAATATTCTTCGCGTGCCAACATACATTCGGCATCGGTGTGATTCTCATGATCATACCCAAATAAATGCAATAATCCGTGACAGGTCAACCGTAACATTTCGTTAGCTGCGGATACATGATATTCCTTTGCCTGACGTACCATAGTCGGGACAGAAATATAAATTTCCCCGAATGTTCCCCCGCTGTCCTGTTCGTCGATATTAAATGACAGGACATCAGTTACCCGGTCAATCCCACGATACTGTTTGTTGAGTTTTCGGATTTGTCGGTCATCGGTTACGATAAGGTTAATCTCGCTGTTTGCCTGTGGCTTGGCTTCTTCCGCTGTCACTGCCTGAAACAGTTTCAGTAGTTTTTGTCGAGGAAGACGTATTGGTGTTTGCTTGAATATATTTAGTTTCATTCTACTTCACCGGCAGGTTCTTTCGTTGGGTATTCAACACGATGATGGAACGTAGCAATGAGTACCTGGGCAAACGCTTTTTTGATTCGTGCCAGGTCCCGTAACGTGAGAGGGCAGTCATCCAGTTCGCCCGATTGGAACCGGTCGTTGATAATTCGCTGTATCAGGTGATCAAGCCGGGCAGCAGTGGGCTGGTCCAGGGTGCGGCTGGCAGCCTCAACCGCATCGGCAAGCATGGCAATACCTGTTTCACGGGTGAGGGGGCGTGGACCGGGATATCTGAATTTCTCTATGGTGGAAGGGTCTGCACCTTGTTTGAGAGCTTTATCATAAAAGAACGATTGCACCATCGTTCCATGATGTTCTTCTATAAAATTAAGCACATCATTCGGCAACCCTGCTGCTTCCCCGATAATTCTTCCTTTTTTGACATGAGAAGAAAGAATAAGCGCCGACATTGATGGAGTAAGTGACTCGTGTTTTGATTTCACGCTCAGTTGGTTTTCTACGAAGTATTCTGGTATTTCCATTTTGCCGATGTCGTGATAATAGGCGCCGACCCGCGCCAGTAACGAATTGGCTCCGATAGCCTTGGCGGCAGCTTCGGACAAATTGCCGACAATCAGCGAGTGTTGATAGGTCCCGGGAGCTTCGACAGCAAGTCGTTTGAGAAGAGGATGGTTGAGGTCTGATAATTCCAAAAGAGTAATATCGGTTGTAATACCGAATAAAGATTCAAAAAACGGCAACAGTCCCAGGGTCAACAGCACCGAGACAAACCCGCTTGTCAAGCCAAAGCCAACCATCGAAAGCAATTCTTCCTGCGGGGTCAGTTTGAAATTTTCAACAACAAGAATAAATATAGCGGAAGTCAACCCGGTTAATAACATAATCCTGATAAAATGAGCCCGCCGTCGTACTTCACGGGATGAAAAACAGGTGACGACACCGACAACAATAGTAATAAAGCTCAAGGTGAAATTGAAGCGGTGCATAATACCAAGCAGAATGGCTAATACAATCGTGGCAAGGATACCGGTTTCGGAGTCATAAAGAATAGTCAGCATCATAGGCAAAAAGGCAATCGGATAGGCATAGATGGACAAATCCCAGCGATCGAGAATATGAATGAAAAACAGTTGCAGGATAAATACAAGGAACATTGCCAACAGTCGAGGATTCGAGAAATAAATTTCTTTGCGGTAATAGTACAGGAACAGAAACAGGGCAATAAAACTCAGCAAAGTCAACAGGATACGTGCCAGGGCAGGTAACAAGTCCATAAGCCAACCCTGTTGAGCAGCCTGGCTTCGTTGCAAGTTAATCATTTCTTCAATAATTCGCTCCTGCCGCTCGTTTACCTTGGTTCCTGCCCGGACAATAATGTCACCTTCTTTGACTACTTCCTTGATACGTGAAATCTGGTTCAGTTCTGTCTGTAACCGTTTGTTGTACTCCTGCATATTCACGTACAGGTCCGGCTGGATGAATGACCTGCCGATAAGGTAGTAATATTCAACATCAATGGAATCGGTCATGTACAGGTTGTTGAGTGCAGTCAACAGGTGAGCGTTTGCCAGCTCCATGTACAGGATTTTATCCCGGTAATAAATATTTTCCCGTTCTCCCCGACGAATGAGAACATTTTTATTCCGTGATTGAGGAATAGAGTTTTTCTTGGGGACCACACCAATTTTGTAAATATCCTGTTTATATATCCGCTCAAGAATTTTTCCGACTTTGAATAAATCGTTCCGCTCAAGTGATTTGACAATCGCTGTTTTACTCAGGAGAGGAAATTGTTTCGATACTATATCAACATATTCGTTTTCATGCGCACGCCAGTTGGAGTCGGCAGACAAGGAATCGACCAGCGTCAGGAACCGCCAAAGATTATTATACACAGCGGCTTCGGCAAGGGAATCGTAATCAACAATATAGGGGACAGAGAGACGGATAATATCCCGCTCTTCTTCAAGCTCCCGGTCGGTTTTGAATACGGTGATTTGAAAGGGAGCGATAATATCCTCCACAGCGATTTCACCTCGTCGCGGGGCATCAAACGGATCAAACAGGTATTCGCCGGGATAGAGGATAGCGATAACAACCGATGCCGTAATCAGCAGGATAATCTTGGTTGTCCGAGCACGAGTGGTATTGACCGGTCGTTGCCGGCTCTCACTCTCTACTTTGAGGAGACGTTTTATCGTCCGTTTTAATTTCAGAAGAAACGTAAACATCGGGCAACCGTGCCCCCTTACTTATTCCGTCTGTTTTCATAAGCCTCGTACGCATTGATAATGCTTTGTACGAGTCGGTGACGGATAACATCCTTGTCGGTCAGGTACACGAACTTGATACCTTCTACTTTTTTCAATATTTTTTGTACAATAATAAGCCCGGATTTTCTTTTGTCTTCCAAATCAATCTGGGTGATATCTCCGGTAATGACCGCTTTTGATTTTTCACCGATACGAGTCAGAAACATTTTCATCTGGGCATTGGTCGTATTCTGAGCTTCATCGAGTACGACAAACGCATCGTTTAATGTTCTGCCTCGCATAAATGCCAGCGGTGCTACTTCAATCACTCCCACTTCAAGCAGTTTTCGGATTTTATCCGGTTGTAGCATATCATACAGTGCATCATAAATCGGACGTAAATACGGATCAACCTTTGCCCGAATATCACCCGGCAAAAATCCCAGCGATTCCCCCGCTTCAACTGCCGGACGGGTGAATACAATCCTTTGTACTTTATCGGTTTTCAGGTGTGCCACCGCCATAGCTACTGCAAGATATGTTTTTCCGGTTCCGGCAGGTCCGATTACAAACGAAATATCGTTTTTTTCTACTGCTTCGACATACCTGGATTGCCCGATAGTTTTCGGCTTTATATCTTTTTTCAGCGAACTGGTTAACAAGCTTCGGGTTGAAATAGAATCCGCCGGCCCAAAGCCGTTTTCTTTGACCATGGCAATAGCATAGGTAAGGTATTGCTCGGTGATATAATCTCCCTGTTTAATTCTGGTGACCATATCGCCAAGAAGGCGGAACACATTCTCGACTGCTTTCGGGGTTCCCTCGACGAGAATTTTATCTCCGCGGGCAACTATTTTACTGTTTGTGCTGGCTTCAATAATATGAAGAAACAAATCATTCTGCCCGAATAACAGGAGCTGGTCGATACCTTCGATGGTAAACGTACGAGTTACATAATCTGTATCGTTTGTTTTCATATTGCCTGTTTTACTCATGACTCCTTTTTAAGCTGAAGCCCCAGTTCATCGAGTTGTGCCGGATCGAGTTCTGTGGGAGCACCGTCCATAAGTGAGAGGGCATTGGTGGTTTTCGGAAAAGCAATAACATCGCGGATTGATTCCGTACCGGACATCAACGCCACCAACCGGTCAAGCCCGATAGCTATTCCGGCATGAGGAGGGGCGCCATATTCCAAAGCCCGCAACAGAAAACCAAACATCCGGTCTGCCCGTTTTTTGTCAATTCCAAGGATGCTCAATATTTGTTCCTGTATATCCCTGTTGTTGTTTCGCTGTCCACCTCCGGCTATCTCCCAGCCGTTGAGCACCAGGTCATACTGGATAGCCCGTGCTCGTCGCCAAGGATGTGTCGGATCGGACAGGGGAATATCGGTAGTGAATCCTTCGTTGATAAGCGGGACATCTTCTTCATGTGGATGTGAGACAATGTTGTGACCTGCCTGTAAAGTGTTGGATTCTTCGTCATATTCAAACAGCGGGAAATCAGTTACCCAGAGAAACTTCCACTGCGATTTGTCGATAAGGTTATATTCGCGACCCAAATACATTCGCAGTTGTCCGAGGATTTGTTCCGTTTTATGTTTTTTATCTGAAATAATAAACAGCGCATCTCCCGGTTCTGCCTTTGCTTTTCGGCAGAGCCGGTCCTTTACTTCTTCACCGATAAATTTCAATATCGGGGATTTATCGCCTGCTTCTGCTCTCAAAATATATGCCAGCCCTCCGGCACCGGCTTCTTTGGCAACATCGATAAGAGCATCAATTTGCTTTCGTGACAGCTTTCCGCCATCTTTCAGGACAATTCCTTTTACTACCCCTCCGGCTTCAATGTTGCCGGTAAACACTTTGAAATCACACGCGCGAACTTCATCGGTAAGGTCAACAATCTCCATCCCGAACCGTGTATCGGGTCTGTCTATTCCCCAGCGATGAATCGCTTCTCTATACGTTATACGTGGAAATGGTATTTCGATAGTAACATTGAGTGTTTTTTGAAACAATGATGCCATTAACCCTTCCAGAAGCGTATAGACATCTTCGGGCGTTACAAAAGACATTTCGATATCAACTTGGGTAAATTCCGGTTGCCTGTCGGAGCGAAGGTCTTCATCGCGCAGGCAACGGGCAATCTGGTAATATTTATCGAACCCGGCAACCATGAGTATCTGCTTAAACAGTTGCGGTGATTGCGGTAAAGCGTAGAATTTTCCTTTTTGTACCCGGCTGGGGACAACATAATCCCGGGCACCTTCGGGGGTGGACCGAATCAGTAGCGGGGTCTCTATTTCGTAAAAATCCTGACTGTCCATGTAGTTGCGGATGGCGAGGGTAGCTTCATGTCGAAACCGAAAATGTTTCTGGAATGGTTTTCGGCGCAAGTCAAGATAGCGGTATTCAAGACGCAGTTTTTCGCTGGCGTTGGTTTCATCTTCTATTTCAAAGGGCGGTGTTTTCGATTCTGCCAAGATATAAAACTCGCTGGCGTTGACTTCTATTTCACCGGTTGCCAGTTTCGGATTGCTGGTCCCTTCGGGGCGTTGCTGAACAGTGCCGGTTACTGCTACGACAAATTCATGCCGGGCACGGTTGGCTTCGGCAAGCATTTCTTTATCGAATGTTTCGGGGTTTATCACCACCTGGGTAATGCCATACCGGTCCCGAAGATCAAGAAAGAGGAGTCCGCCGAGGTTTCGGTAGCTGTTTATCCAACCGTTAAGTCGGACACTTGTTCCTATATCACTGCTGCGTAATTCACCGCATGTGTGAGTCCGTTTTACTTTTGAAAAGTCTGTCACTACAAGTATCTATCTCCTTATCTTCTCAATAGTTATCGGCACCAGACAGGATTTTTACAGAGCCTGGAGCGGCTAAATTATCTTCTGGGAAGGTACTGGCTGCCAACAGGAAAGTCAAGGGAGAGCGCATAGAGAGATATAATCCTGAAAAAAGCCAGTATCTTGAGATATCAGACAGGCTGACATCAATACTAGTCCCTATAATTGCATAGCTGCATGTTGCACATATTGAATTGAATAATATTGACATACACGCATTATTAGGATATATACCGGGCTAAATAGAACCTGAACATAGTCCGACACGAATAATATGAATATCTCGCGTTACATAAAAGAATCTTTAATTCGGCTTGAAATGACCACAAAGATTGAACCGCCGGAGGAAGGGCAGTCAATAGAGCGATGGCGGATGGAAGGAAAACGGCTGGTTCTTTCCGAGTTAGTGGATTTATTGAATGAGAATGCCCGTGTCGGCAATCGCAATAAGCTTCTGCTGGATTTCTTTAACCGCGAGAAAAAGGCGTCAACAGCTATCGGTCATGGGGTGGCTATTCCGCATATTCGCACCAAGCATGCCGGTGAGTTTATGATGGCGTTTGCTCGTTCTACTGAAGGGTATGATTTTGATTCTCTTGATAATGAGCCGACCCACTTGTTTTTTATCATGGCTGCTCCGCCTTATGATGATGCGCTTTATTTGAAAGTGTTCAAATCATTGGCGGAAATGCTCCAGTATGAGTCATTCCGAGAGGAATTGATGTCTGTTCAGTCTGAGGGGGAGGTCATCCGCGTTATCAAGGCTATGGAATAGGGTTCCGGGAACACACCATTTACATGTGATATAAACGTTAATGCATTGAGTCATAATGTTTTATGGGTTGCTTTACTCGCTAATGAAAAGTAATCAGGGTTGACAATCCTGCTTGTAGTGGGAAGGGAGAAGCCCGGTTTATATATGTACCGGGTACAAACTTTATGCAATAGTTAAGATTATATCATATAACTCTTGTTAAGTTATTTATAATCAATATATTATGTTTAGCTATCAATCAAGATGGCTTGGAACTTTTTTGTTTGTTATGGGTATTAATCATAGCAAATGAAAAGAAGGCATCCTATGACTAAAGTAAAAGAGTCCGAAAAAGATACCGATTATCGCCTGATGAGAGCTGTTCAGAATGGTGATATGGTTGCTTTTAGTGAGCTGGTTGACAGGTATAAAAACCGTCTGATGAATGTCATCGGTCGTATGCTCTCGTCCCCTGATGAAGCGGAGGATATTGTTCAGGAGACTTTTGTACGGGTGTATCAACACCGACATTCATTTAATTTCCAGCACTGTTTTTCAACCTGGATTTATACTATCGGGTTGAATCTCGCTCGTAATGAGCTTCGAAAACGGAAGAAATTTAAGCATTATGATATTTCCGAAATGCAGGGGAACGAGGCGGAGTTTGCCGTAGATGCCAAAGTCCCGACCCGGCTACCGGAAATTCTTGATGCTGCGATAAAAGAATTGCCGGAGAAATATCGGGCAGCATTCGTGCTTCGGGATTTACAGGAGCTTCCGTATGAGGAAGTTGCCAAGATTCTTGATATCCCTCTTGGGACAGTGAAATCGCGTGTAAACCGGGCACGGATGATGCTTCGGGAAAAACTTAGACCCAGACTGGAGAGCAACAATGCGTTGTCGAAAAGTACGCTCCTTCCTGTCAGCATACTGTAAGGATGAGCTGAACAGCCGTCACAAGTTGGCTGTCGCTGAGCACTTGGCTACATGTGCTTCTTGTCGGGTGATTGAGGCTGATTATCGACTTCTTGCTGATGCCGGTGGTCAGTTGGCTCAAAAGGCAGTTGCTGGTGACTTTAATGCCAAACTGTTTGAGCGTATTGCTCAGGAACGGTTTGCAGAAACCAGGAGTAAAGCGTTTTTGCCAAAACGTGCGCCGTTGTTTCGCTGGCGGGTGGTGGTTCCTGCAACCGTTGCGGTGATGACTGTGTTTTTGTTTGTTTTTGCCGGGTTTCAGGCAAGTGTTATGAATAATCATGACGGCAGGATGGCAATGGCAAACAAGCAGCTTGATGATTCGTATCTCAGCGTACAGCCGGTCAATAATCCGAATATGACTGACAAAATCCACAAGGAATGGTCGCTGGCATCACAACTGGCTCGTGCCGAACAGATAAGCCGACGGACACAACGGATAATTAACTGGTTGGGTGGTGAGAAAGCCATTTATCCGCAGATGACAAATGTCAGTACCCGGACAACCTATCCGGTGCCATATACACCGAATTATTATAAATTGCGTCGGAATGTGCTCATTTATCAAACCCCGGAACCCCGTAGAGGAGCGAGTACTACTTATTAAGAATGATATCGATTTTCCGTGTTGTTGTTACAACGCTTATACTAATTCAATGTGCTGGGATGCTCTCGTTTGCCGAGAGCAACAACCTTACCGATCTGGAAGATAAGTTTACCGATCTTATTTTTCGTACCTCACAATCCATTGTAACTATTGAGTCAATCCGTTTTATCAATAATCATTCCCAAAATGATAATAATATCGGTGATATGACTCGTCAGTTAGTGTCTTCCGGTATCGTGTATGATTCTTCAGGGAATATTATTGCTGCTGCTACCTCGGTGGTCGATAGTGACAGGCTGTATGTTCATTTCAATAATAACATCTTACCAGCACATTTAGTCGGGCTGGATTATTACACCGGTCTGGCGTTAATCCATATAGAGCAACCGGTTGGGACACCAGTCAATATTGGACATTGGCAGGGATGTGCCGGGCAATTAATTGTTGCCCTGGGCAATTCGTTCGGAGTACGGGCATCCCCGACCATCGGCTTTTGTGCCGGTTCCCGTCCCGATGGCACCATGCAGTTTTCCGCCCGCATAACATCGGGTACTATTGGAGGTGGTGTATTTGATCTTTCCGGCAACCTGATTGGGGTTGTGACCGGGGGGATAGGACACAAACAACACGCCGAAGCCGGCATTGCCGTACCGGCATCAAAAGTCCCCGGGGTTGTTGAATATATTCGTACTTATGGGGACAGGCTGGCAGGGTATGTGGGTATTAGTACCGTCGATATTGAAATATCACCCGCCATTACTGTTTCATTTGCCAATCATATGAGCTCAAGCAGCCTTCCGCGGGAAAATGTCATTGATCATGGCATCCTTATTACCAATGTTGTCGATTTATCACCGGCGGCTAACGTGGGATTACTCAAAGGCGATTTACTGTTCAGTTTGAATGGGTCGCTGATACGGTCGGCTATGGATTTACGTAATTTTGTCCGTCAGAGTAAACCGGGAAGTCTCATCGAGGTTGGTTTTTTACGAAATCAAACCCCATACGTGGTTCCAATACAAGTGGGACAGATGAAGCTGACTCCCTCGGATAGTTTCCAGGCTCCGGGCGAAAGTGATAATACCTCCAATTCCATATCTCGTGATTCCCTTCTTACCGAGATAACCCAGTTGAAGCAGATGCTTCAGCGTCTTGAACAGCGTCTTCAGCACCTGCGGTAAAGTTATACGTTGCTATCGTACCGGCTCCTCTTTTATTTAGGGGTATGAATAGTACGGTAGATATTTCGTTGTTTCGTGACCGGATTGCCGGATTTGATAGCTCATCAGCGGATATGCAGGAGGTGTCCCAGCGTATCCTGGCGTTATATTCGGCTGCGATTGCTCTTGGAGATGAATCTTCACTTTCTACTCTTATCGCATTAGGAAACAGCTACCAAATAACAAGAAACATGTATTATGAAATTGTGTTGCAATCGTACTTGTTTCTTGGATTTCCCCGGATGTTACAGGCAGCGGCTCATCTTGATACTGTGATTCCTCAAAAGGACCCCTCTACTTCTCTTCAGCGGGTTTCGGCAGCAGAAACAGCAGACTGGTTTGAACGCGGAGTTCGATTGTGTCGGAACGTGTATCTGGATAATTATGAACGGTTGAAAGCACGGGTGGAATCATTTGCACCGGAAATTTTTCAGTGGATGATTTTCGAGGGATACGGCAAAGTACTTTCTCGTCCCGGTCTTGAGATAACAACTCGCGAGCTGGCTATTGTCAGCTGCCTTACTGTTGAAAACATGGAGCCGCAACTTCTCTCTCATATAAAAGGGGCGTTGCATGTCGGCGTATCTGATGGTATGGTAGTACAAGTTATTGAAGATATCGGGGCTTCCGCCGGTGATGGATACATCACGGCAAGGAATATACTTCGGAAACTGGGATTGATTTGATGCGACTTGCTGTGAGAATACTGCTGTATGTGTGTGGGTTGATAATTCTCGTTATGGTGCTTGGGTATGTGTACCTTTTCCACTTTGGCGGGCTTGAGGAATTTGCAAACGACCGCATTACCAGGTTATTGGCTAATCGTGAAGATATACAAATCCGTATCGGCGAAATTGACGGCAGTTTATGGCACGGGGTGGCCCTGAAAGAGATAGATATTTATTACCATGATTCGACAACGTCATATCGCTTGTGTAATATCCCTCGTCTTGAAACAGCTTATTCTCTCTCGAATCTTTGGAATAAGTACTTCGTTTTTGATTACCTTCGTATTGATTCCGCAGAAATTTTACTCAGGAAAGACAGTACAGGGAAATTGTTGATACCGAAACTTCCCGCTTCCACCGGGAAAAAGACAGCGGCAGTATTCTTTTCAGTAGGAGCCCTTGAAATTAATAACATGAATGTAAGTATCCTGAAACAGGATGACACGCTCCTGTTTCAACATATTTACCTGTATTCCGCCTTACAGGCAGGGGACCAAACTTTTGCGATTGACCTCGAACGGCTGGAGTTTACCTCCAATGAGGAACGTTTTCAGCTTGAAGCCGGTGGTGGTAAGATTACTTATGCCAATGGAAACGCAGTGTTTCAAAATGTAGTTCTTGTGGCTGATGGCTCCCGGTTGCGGTTAAATGGAAATGTCAGTTTGGATGATGTTCCTTCGGGGATGATTGATATTTCTGCTGATAATATTAACCTTGCCGATATCACGGCTTATATTGGCCCTTCCCTTACCGGGATAATCGATTTACACTGCAATGCCTCTTTTGTTGGTGGTTCTATTACCGGTTCTGCCGATATTGCCGGTAATTTGCTGATAGCGGATTTCGATAATCTGCATGTCAATTTCAGTTATACGAATAAAAAACTACAGTTTGATACCTTGTATGGAGCTGTTTTTAATGGCTGCTCTATTGATGGGAGTGGGGCAATTGATTTTTCCACCCCCCTTGAAACATACAGGCTGCAAGCTGATATAAAGAATTTCAATCTCAATAATTTAATCAAAGGCACGTTCGAATCAAACCTCAGCGGGCGTATAAACCTGCAGGGTGAGTCCTTCCGGCAGAAAACACTGAAACTTATGGTCAACACCGATTTATATGAGTCCTCTTTTGATGAGTATCCGTTGCAGGAAGTATCCGGTGATATTATTATCACAGTCGATTCCATTACGTTTGCTGATAACTTTACGTTATCCTATTACGAGAATATGTTTGATGTTGTCGGAACGATTATTTATTCCGATACGATGGCATTGCAGGTTACGGTCGATTTGCAAAACCTTGACCGGTATCGGGGAAAACTATTTATCGACCAGCCGGGGGGGAGAGGGTATGCTGTGGCAACACTGACCGGAGTAACTTCGGATCCTGACTTGCAAGGTACATTCACCTCGGATTCGTGCTGGATTTATGGATTGTATGCTGATAGTCTTTCTGCGCAATTTGATATCAAACGTTTTTTGACTGGCCGGAAGGGGTGTGTTAAAGCTGCTTTCTTCCGGGGAAGTGCGTGGGATATTCCGTATGATACCGGTTATATATCAATGAGGATTGATTCGACTATCATTTCGATAGACACTACCCGTATGTTCAGCGACTACGCACAGCTTCAAACTCATGGGACTTTCGATTATGGCGCGTATCCTCAACAGCTTGCACTCGATACCTTGTCGTTAATGTTGTTAAACAAACCCTTTTATAACCGTAGAACTATTGACATTGGAGTTGATTCCGCCGGCTTTATTTTTACCCAGTCCGCAATAGGTAACTCGGATGCGTTACTTTCTGTGCAGGGGAGGATTGATTTTGACGAATCGCTCGATGTCCTTCTGTCGATACAGGATGTACCAATTGCACCGTGGCTGAACCTGTTTGATACTTCATACACTCTTGACGGACGTTTATCATGTGCCGCATTATTGCATGGCTCAATTCCTGAACCGGAATTTACGCTGTATGGCAATGTGGATTCGCTTTCGTATCGCGACCTTGTCCTTGGTGACTTATCCGCCGGTTTACAGTATAAAGACCGATTGTTAACCATAGACAGTGTAACGATTATTTCAGTTGCCGGAGAATACAATGCTTCCGGCTCACTGCATGTTGACCTTTCATTTACTTCGGAACCGACAGAGCGATTCCCCGATTTACCGATGGATATTCATATTACCGCTCATGACAAACAATTTGATTTGGTCAGCCTTGTAATGCCGTCGGTTGAAACACTGGCAGGTATCTTTTGGGCGGATATCCGTTTGTCCGGTACACCGCATAGTCCTCATCTCGATGGTGAGGCATATATTAAGAATGCTGATTTGAAATACTTCGACCTGGAAAATCATATTTACTCCGATTCTGCCGGAGTAATGATGAGAGACAACAAGATAATCATTGATCATATCGAATTATATACCACTGAGAATAAAAAACCGAATGGGCGACGTCGGTATGCCTATGTCGAAGGTGAGATTATTGTCAAGTCGCTGGAAAATTTTTACTATGATCTCGATGTGGAACTGCCGAAGGAATTCCCGTTTGCGTATGAACTTGATAATATCAGTGGAAAGGTTGAAGGCGAGTTGCATGTCCAGGGTGATACGCCTCCTTTGGTAACAGGTGACTTGACCCTCGTATCAACCAAGTACATGGTTAACTTTGCCGAGGAAGATGAGGGCTCGCCGATGATGATGGCGTTATCGGGTGAGAATACGTGGGATTTGAATATCAATGTTGATATTATCTCTAACTACTGGATAAAAAATGATGATATTGATGCCGAGTTTGCCGGACAGATAAATCTTATACGCGAGAAAGGACAGTACCGATTTATCGGAGAAATGGAAATTCTTCGTGGTCGTGGTTTCCTGTTTGATAAGGTCTTTCGTCTTGAGCCGGGAAGTAAGGTAATCTTCGAGGGAAACGACACCTTGAACCCGCGGCTGGATATTATCGGATACACCCGCATTGCTGCTATCCGGGAGGCTACTCTTGAGGGAGCGGACAACACCCCGGAACAGATAGAACTTGGCATTCATGTAACCGGAACTCTCGAAGCACCGATTATCAATCCCGTGGAAGGCTCGGAATTTTCCCGTGAGGATATCCTCCCGCTGATTTTCGCCAATTATTACTCCAGTGACAGTTTATCCTCTACCGGACAAATAGAACAACGACTGTTTGGACTGGGATACTCGCAAGTGTCACAGATAGGAGCAAGACAATTAGGACAAATTGGCGTAGAAACATTTGAGATAGACCCTCTTTATGGAGAAACGCTGGACCCGCTTAACGCCCGGGTTACCTTGGGCTCCTCATCTCTTATACCGAGAGCATATTTGTACATACGTTCGACATTGTCCGGTCAGACCCGGCAAGAGGTTGGGTTTGAATACCGGTTGAACCGTGCCTTTCAGGTTGAGGGACGACGGGATGAAAACGAACTGTATCATTTGAACCTGAAATTTCACTGGGAATTTTGATGTATAAACGAATAGCTGCTGTTTTGCTTGTATTGTTCTGTTCTGTGCTGCTTAGCGAAGCAGCTACGCATGAGCGTGCAAAACTCCGCTGGATACGAAAAAAACCTCCTATTCGTGCTATTGCTATCGATGGAAACTCGTATTTCTCTGATGGGTATATTCGGAAACGCATGTACTCTCGTATTAGAACATTCTGGGGAGTCTTGAAAGGTGACCGCCGTACCAAAGTCCAGCGAGAAACATTCGGTCGGGATACACTTGAGATAAAGTATATTTATCTTACTCACGGGTTCCTTGGGATACAGGTTACTGAAGATTTTGAGGTGATGGAGCCGGATTCGGCAGCCCTTGTGCGAGTAACGATTTCGGAAGGGCGGCAGTTTGTGTATGGCAAGGTATCGGTTCTTGGGGACTTTGGAGTTCGCTTCAGGGAGCCGTTTGAAAAGCTGTTGAAGCGGTTTCATCCGGGTAAGCCGATAAACTTTTTCGCTGTTCGTCAGACGGCATTTGATATGAAAACCATTCTTGCCAACAATGGATATCCTTATGGCAAGGTCACTTCTGTACTTGATACAACTGCAACAACGAACGTTACTCCGGTACGGTTTGTGGTTGAGTCCGACTCCCTGGTGCGTTTTGGTGATATTGTCATTACCGGGACAAACAGATACCCGTTATACACCGCTCGACGGGAATTAAAAGTAAAACCCGGTGATATTTATAGCCGAAAAGCGATTATCGAATCCGAACGAAGGCTTTTCGAGTCCGGTTATTTCAGCACGGTCAGGCTTCAGCAAGCATCGGAGCAGGTCAACCGTCTGGCTCCGGATTTTGTTCTCCATGTTCGGGAACGGAAACCATCTTATGTGACAATCAAGACCGGTGCCGGTCAATCGGAAGCGGCGGACCTGATTTGGAACTTTTCCGGGGGGGGCGGGAAACGAAACTTGTTTGGCTCACGGCGTGTTGATTTTCTGGCGCGTATCGAGTTTACACCGGGAAGAGACGGGCGCATTACTGACCATAACTACAGACTTCGATATACGGAACCGTGGTTTTTGGGTATCCGTATGCCGCTCTCGCTTTCCTTTACTTATCAACCGGAAATTCAGGATAAAGCACAGAATTTTCGTGTTGAGCAGTGGTCGATTTCTATTTCCACAAATAAACGGTTTAGTGACCATACACGAGCCGCAGGCGGATTGGAGTACCAGTCGGTTGATATCAAGGGAGTACCCCAGGAGTTGGAAGAAGAGGTCCGAAGGGAAGCGGAAGGGTTATCTGTCCGTCGCCGGTGGTATGCTTCCATTATCCGTGACAGCCGTGACAATGTATTTGTGCCGTTTCATGGTTCGGTGCGGGATTTATCCGTAGAATATTATGGTGGTTTTCTTGGTGGTGATGACAACTTTTTCAAATTACGCGCTTCATGGTCATGGTTCAAAGTGGTCTGGCCCGGTTGGGTTTCGGCATCACGGGTAAAAAGCGAATGGGTCAACTCGTTTGGTGCTTCTGATGTTGTCCCGCCCAAGGACAGGCTCTTCCTTGGAGGAGCGAACAGTATCCGCGGGTTTGCTGAAAACAGTCTTGCCCCGCTGCAGTCCGACAGCTTGCCGGGAGCGGAGTTTACTTTCGTATTCAACCAGGAATTTCGCTGGCGAACTATCCAGATTTTTAATCCTATCCCCCTGCTTGGTGACTTGTTTCGTAACCTGCCGCTCTGGCAGTCGGTCTTCTTTGATATGGGAAACGGGTTTCGGACAATCGAAGCTGCCCGTATTTCTGATTTTGCTTTCAGTTATGGCACAGGGATACAGATTCAGTCTCCTGCCGGACCAATCCGTCTGGATTATGCCCGCCGTATAAAGACCGATTCTATTGACTTTGCCGATCGCTGGCACTTTACTATATTATATGCGTTCTAAATATTGAGTGGTTTGTGGACCGATAAACTCAACCTGATATTGTTCGGTCGTAGTTATTTGAATAATGAGGAAACACATGGAACCGATATATCTTGATAATAATGCCACCACCCCGGTTGCACCGGAAGTTGTGGAAGCAATGCTCCCATACCTGACAACGAAGTATGGCAATGCCAGCAGTGTGCATAGTTTTGGAAGGGAGGCGAAAGTTGCCCTCGAGCAGGCAAGAGAGCAGATTGCTGCGTTTATCAATTGCGAGCCATCGGAACTGTATTTCACTTCCGGGGGAACCGAGTCAGACAATCTTGCCGTGTTGGGAACAGCGTATCACTATCGTGGGCGTCGTGACCATCTTGTTGTCGGAGCAACCGAACATCATGCTGTCCTCGAACCGGCGGAATATTTACATTGTGACGAGGGGTTTGCGCTTGATATCCTTCCGGTTGATGGCGACGGGTTTGCTTCACCGGATACCCTTGCCGAGCTTGTGACTGATAAAACCGCCTTGGTCTCGGTTATGTATGCGAACAACGAAACCGGGACTATTCAGGATATTGCCGCTTTAACAAAAGTTACCCGTGAAACGGGTGTGCTTTTTCATACCGATGCCGTCCAGGCGACGGGCAAGATTACGGTTGACGTGAAGGAGCTTGGTGTTGATTTACTTTCATTGACCGGGCACAAGATATATGGACCCAAGGGAACCGGGGCATTGTTTATACGGCAGGGAGTGAAAATTACTCCATTGTTCTATGGTGGATCGCATGAGAAAAAACGCCGTCCGGGTACTGAAAATGTCGCCGGAGCGGTGGGATTGGCAAAAGCACTGGAAATAGCAGGTAAGAGGATGGAACAGGATTTTGCCACTCATACGGAGTTGGCGAACTATTTCATAGATGAAGTGATGAAACGTATTCCCGATGTTCACCTGAACGGTCCCCGAACCAACCGTATTCCTCCAACCGTGAATCTTTCCTTTACCGGAATTGAGGGCGAGTCGATATTGCTGTCGCTCGATATGGAAGGGATTGCCTGTTCGTCCGGTTCCGCTTGCACATCGGGAGCTACCGAACCCTCGCATGTACTGATAGCTATGGGGAAGAAGAGTGTCGATGCCCAGGGAGCTATCCGGTTTTCCATGGGGCGCTCCACCACGAAAGAACAACTTGATTATGTGTTGGAAAAACTCCCGCCAATTATTCAACGCTTGCGCGAGATGTCACCGATGTATGGTCGGTAGGGATGTTGATGGTTGTATGGTTGTCGTGAGTAACTTCCTGATTCTTGGATATCATCAGATGGTTTTCGATGAATAAAAAAGTTCTGGTTGCCATGTCCGGTGGTGTCGATTCTTCCGTTGCCGCCTTATTGCTAAAAGAGCAGGGCTACGGGGTAGTCGGTGCTCACATGAAGCTGTGGGATTATGTCGATATCGGCGGTGACATTTATAAAGACGGTCGCTGCTGTTCTCTTGACTCTATTACCGATTGCCGGATGATTTGTGACAAGATTGATGCACCGTTTTATGTGTTGAATATGTCAGAGCAGTTTCGAAAAACAGTCATTGAAAACTTTGTGTCCGAGTATCGCGCTGGTCGTACTCCGAATCCGTGTGTACTGTGCAACACCAATATAAAGTGGGCTGCCTTTTTGCAAAAAGCTCGTGAGCTGGGTTGTGAGCATATCGCCACCGGTCACTATGCCTTTGTTGAGAAGAACCGGCATAATCGCTGGCAGATTCGTCAGGGCGTGGACAGCAGTCGTGACCAGTCGTATGTCCTGTGGGGTATTACTCAGGAAGCGTTGTCTATGACCCTTATGCCGCTTGGTCCTTTACAAAAACATGAAGTACGAGAAATAGCTCGCAAGTATGGGCTGCGAACCGCAGAAAAAAAAGAATCCCGCGAGATTTGTTTTGTCGCCGATGACAACTACCGGCGTTTTCTGCGAGAATGGGAAGAAAAACAGGGACGAACATTTAAGAAAGGGGATATTGTGCATGAGGATGGCAGTGTTCTGGGGAAACATGAAGGAACAGCTTTTTATACTATCGGACAGCGACGCGGTTTGGGAATTGCCCATCCGACCCCTCTCTATGTGCAGGATATTAAACCAGCTACCGGACAGGTAATTGTTGGTGATAACAGTGCCCTGTATAAGCGGGAATTAACTGCAAGCAAAGTGAACTGGGTGGCTGTTCCCCCACTCTCCCCGAACAGCTCCATGAACATAACCGCAAAAATACGCTACCAGCATCAGCCTGCCCCGGCGATTCTTACAGCATTACCGGATAATAACGTCCGTGTTGTATTCCATGAAAAACAACGAGCGATTACTCCCGGGCAGTCGGTTGTGTTTTATGAGGATGATGTATTACTTGGTGGCGGTATTATAGAGCAATAAGAATTTGCTTATCAATTACTTCCAATAAAAAAACCCGACATACATATCGTACCTGTCGGGTTTTCTCACAATGGCTTATTCTACGATAAACTCTTCCGTATCGTCGTACACGTTCATGCGTCGTCCGAAAGCTTTTATTACCATACCGGCAATCAGACCTGCTATTGCAGCTATGATAAAAGTAATCCCAATACCGGAAAGCTGTTGCCCTTTGTTAATACCTTCGACAACAAAAACGGCAGCAATACCGCCCAACAGTCCGGGCATGCC
>JAJRZL010000283.1 GCA_024275255.1 Candidatus Zixiibacteriota bacterium
GCTTGACCTGGGATACCCGTTCTATGGTTCAGCTCCTGATATGGGGGCGAAAGAATACAAGCCTTCGGCTACGAATTATTATGTCGCAACATGGGGAAATGACAGTAATACCGGGCTTGATTCCGCCAATGCCTGGCTGACTGTTGATAATGGCGATTCACAGGGAATACTAAAGCCGGGGGATACCATAAATATCTTTTCGGGCTTTTATGCTTTGACAAATAACATATCATTATCCACTCCGGGGACGGCTGATGCTCCTATTGTGTACAGAAGATTTAAGACGGGAACGGTTGTGCTGGATTATGGTAACGCCAACGACAGTGTCATCGTCATTACCGGCAACCATATCAATGTATATAATCTCGATATTACGAATGCCCGGTTTGATGGAATCGCCATTGTTGCTGACTCATGTGTAATTAGTGGATGCACTATTTATAATGTTTCAGATGATGGTATTGATATTGATGGGAACGACTGCTCGATTCTGTATAATTACATTCATGATATTGGAGATGATGGTGTCGATGTAACGGGTAATAGTAACCTGATACAGCAAAATATTATCTCATCCATTAGTGATATGGGAATTACGTTAAAGTTTAATTCTGTAAATAACCTGATATATGGTAATACAATTTCTACCACTCTGAATAATGGAATTCGACTTAATATTAATGTTAACGGAACCAGGATATTCAATAATATAGTTACTGCCACTAATAGAGGAATAGAAGGTCCGCCGGGGAATACCTGCGGTTTCAATGATACCTGGAACAACACCAATAGTGATTATAATGGAGCTCTTTCTGATTCTGCCGGTGGTATATCGGTTGACCCGTTGTTTGTAAATGCCCCCGCAGGTGATTTCACGTTACAGGAAAGCTCGCTGTGTATTGATGCCGGGCTTGATGTCGGATATACGTTCAATGGTTTGGCACCTGATATGGGTGCAGAAGAGTCTCATTATGCGAACTCATTTCCACCAGTATGGACTCCCATTGCCGACACAACAGTTGAAGAGGGGCAAAATCTCAATTTTACTGTTTCCGCTACTGATGCAGACAGTACCATTCCCGTGTTAATTGCCGAAAACCTTCCCCCTGGAGCTATCTTTACAGATTATGGCACGGGAACGGGTATTTTTGTATTTAATCCAAATTATACCCAGGAAGGAATCTATACAATAACTTTTATAGCTTCCGATGGGTTAAATGCGGATACGGAAATTGTTACTATTACTGTTACCCCTGCTCCGATAACATCCATTACCGTGATACCACCCACAACCACCCTGGAAGAGTTGACAAGCACTCAGTTTACTGCCCAGGGATTTGATGATGGTTCGTCTTTTGTGAAAGATATTACCGATTCCGTAACATGGACCACAACTGACCCATCCGGCTCGGTGACAAGTGGTGGATTATATACTGCCGGTAACCAAATTTCGCCACCTGATTATTATGTGAAAGCCGTCTATCAGGATTCCATAGCTGATTCCAGCACAGTAACTGTTCTTTCTAATGGTTCTCTTTCTTACTTGCGTATTGAATTTGAAGATGGTACTCCTTTTGGTGATACTACCCTGACTACGGATAATGACACGACTACTCTCTATTGCCGGGGATATGATTCCGCTGACAGTCTTCTTGGTGATTTTTCAGCAAGTTGGTCAATAATCGGGGCTGACACAACCGGTGTGGTGTCACCAAGCGGGGGAATATCAACCACGCTTGAACTTGTCAAGCCGGGGACCATTCAAATAGTAGCGGATAAGTTCTCTTTGACTGACACGACCGGTATCATTACTTGTCTCGCCGGTACCCTTGTACAACTGGATATATCACCGAATACCGCCTTGCTGAATATCGGTGATTCCGTACAATTCTCCGCAATTGGACGGGATGCAGACTCTAACCTTACTGCTGTTGGTACTTTGGATTGGGGTATCACAAATAGAGTCGGTACTATTGACAGTAGCGGATTGTTTATCGCCAGTGCACCGGGAACCTGTAAGGTAGCTGTCACCAGCAGCGTAAACGCAGTATCTGCCACCAGCGGCACTATCGGGATTGAATCGCTGTACCTGACGGCTGTTCCTATCGGTATTACCCCGATATATCCAGACCAAAATTCCTCATCGCTCCTGTCTTTCAGAGTTGATAACTATTACAATTCAAGCAAGAACATAACAGGTATTGTTCTGCATGATGCTTCCCGTGGTGCCGGGAATCTTACCGACAGGTTAACCAATGTCGATTCTATTGCGTTGTGGGTTGATAAAGACAATGACTCGCTTCTTACCGTTTCCGACAGTTTGATTGCATCGACTGAGTTTATTTCCGCAGCTTGTACTCTTTCTTTTGCTCCGATTACATTGTCATCGGGAACCGGGCAGACATTCCTTGTACGTGTTAAAGCCAGCCGTTTTCCGCATGACAGTGACTCGCTTGATCTGTTTTTCCTGCCGGATTCGGATCTTGTCGTAAGTGACAGTACCACTATTGACGGACCCGATACGGTAAACTCATTCGGATATGGAATAGTGAATGGACTGGTCGCCGGTCAAGTAACACTTACCAGTACCGGGGTAACTGATATCAGTCCCCTGGATACGATTTATCATGTTATGACGGTTGACATTCCTCGTAATGGCTATTTGTCGGATACTCTCCAATTTTTCAGTATCATGAATATGGGGACCACCTTGGCTGATGATATTGATTCCTTATTCTTGTTTGTCGATGACGGTAATGGTGTATGGGGAGGGGCCGGTGAGGAATCATTACTGGGAACGTTGGCGTTTACGGGTAGTTACTGGATTCGCAGTGGATTGGCAGTCCCCCTGTTGACTCAGACAACCCGGTTGTATGTCGGGGTGACACTATCCGGTTTCCCGGTCAACAATTCAACACTGGCGTTTGCAATTCCGAAAAATGGTATTGAAATGTCCTCTGATAATGATGGTCCTCTGGATACTGCCGTTGCTCCTGTGGATACGATTGTGATAAAAACCGATGAAGCTGTTTTTATCCAGAGTATACCAATACAGGGTACGGAACTTATTCCGGGTGAAAACAGCGGACCTCTTTGGGGAATGTCCATACACAATAACACCACTGCTGTTGTCGATATTGACAGTCTGCGGTTTGCTCTCAATATGGTTGATCCTGATGGCGCCACTCAGGCAGAACTTGACAGCCAGATTGATTCGTTGATGCTGTATATAAATCGTGATGGTGACTATGCGGCAGTAAGCTCCCAGGATTCGTTGATTGCGACGGCACATGTTATCAATGGTTCGTTCCTGTTTCAGTTAAGCGGGTTGTCTCTGCCTGCATTTGGTGGTAATACCAAGTTGATAGTAACAGCGGCGATGAATTTGCAGCATGCAAAAAATAATAATCAGGTAGCTGTTACCCTGAATGATTCCACAGATATATATGTATCGACATCAGCGTCAATAGTGGGAACCTTTCCGGTGCAGAACAGTGAGTTGTTTGTTATCAATGCGTTTCCTGCCCGGTCAATCACCGTTAATAAGCTTCCTGCTGAAAATCTCTTCGGCGGTATGTCGGATGTGTTGGTATTTGATTTCGAACTTCCTCGTAACGGATATGTCGCGGATGAATTACGTATGATATCTCTTGGTAATAGAGGAACTATTCAGAATTACAATGATGAACTGCAACTCAAGTTATGGGCTGATGTCAGTAAAGACGGCTATACACCTGATGATATTTATATCAGGCAGTTTGTTTATAACGGTCAATTTTGGGTATTGCAGGATATTTCCTACCCGTTAAATGAAATACAAACAAGATTTTTGGTAACCGTGTCTATTTCCGGTAATCTTTCCCAGGGGGGAACACTCCAGCTCCAGGTACCGGTTGATGGCGTTGAGTTTTGGTCGGGAACGATTGGTCCTGATGATATACCGGTCAGTGATTCGTCTTCGTTTTTGATATTCCCGGCAAACCGGGTGACTGCCATATCCATACCGGGGGTTGTATCAACAGTGATACCCGGAAGTACTGCGAATACTATTCTCAATTTTGCCCTTTATAACGGATATACAGACAAAGTACAATCGCTTCAGGCGATTTCCTTTACAAACAGCTCTCATAGTATTTCTGGTATTTCATTTGCAGATTATGAACTGGGAGCGGTCTCATTTATCTACGACGCCAATCATAACAGGGTGTTGGATAATGATTCTCTTATCGCCACCGGGTATTTTTCAAATGGAAAACTCCAGCTTACCGGACTGAATATCCAGCTCCCGCCGGAATCGCTTTCGTATTTCTTTGTCACTGTTGATGTCCCGCTCGATGGTATTGATGCTGACAGCTTGCGTATTTCCATTGAAGGCGCATCCGATTTTGTCTTTGCCGAGCCGGTAATACTCAATGGTGACCTGCCGCTGACAAGCAGCGAATATCTTATTATTGATGGTTCGGTTGCTGCTCAGTATGACCTGTTGCCGTTGACAGCCCGTACGCTCAGCCCCGGCGACACCTCAGTAACTTTGTTATCTTTCCGTCCGGCGATAAATGGGAACCTGTATGATACCCTGCAAACCGTAACGGTTGCAAATATCAAAGATGCAACTCCCAGTGATATTAATACGCTCAAGTTGTGGCTTGATACCAATAACGATACACTCTGGCAGGGCACCGATTCCTTGCTGGGAACTTTAACATATTCCGGTGGGGTATGGCAGATTAATAACCAGCAAATCGAAGTCTCCGCCACCAACCGACCAACGTTATTTATCACCGGTGATGTTTCCCTTTCAGCGACACCCGGTGCGGCGTTTCAAGGGACAATTCCTCTCAATGGCTGCTCGTATAGTTCTGCCAATGATGGTCCTCATGACATGCCGGTAATAACGGATAACACCTTTACGATTTCCAATTCAGGGTTACTGGTGTCAACCTCATTGTTACATGAAACGTATTCTGTCGGTCAGGTTATTGAAGTTCATTTACAGGCAAGGAATGTGCTGGCATCTCCGATAGACAGTGTCATCGGTACTATTGCAGGGGTGGGAGATACAACGATTGTCACTCTTGACAGCAGTGTTGCCGGTCCGGTTAATCTGGGAGTTGGCGGGACAACAGATTTTGTATTTTACTTTACCGCTCATCAACCGGGAGAATTGTTCTGGCAGGTGCAGGCTGTTGCCTTGTCCGTACCGGATTCTTCAGCCATGATAGAAACAGGTACGGTCATCATCCAGCATCCTTCCATGAATGTGCCCGTCCAGTTAGTCAACTCCATCCCGACGGCAGTGACCAAGGGACAGGTAAATGTCTTCCCTCTTGTGGTGAAAATAAGTCACCCGGATACGGCACAAACTGCGGCATCCCTGAGTTTGGATACTCTTTACATAACCGTCGAGGATGGTTCCGGGGTCCCGATACCAGCCAATACCGTCTTTAATCGGATAGTGCTGGCAACGGGATATACGAATTTGGTTATCATGGAAAATGTTCCTGCACAAACCACGATACCGTTGGCGTTTAGCGAGCCAATACGTATTTCCCCCGGACAGAGCCAGAGTTTTTCATTACTGGTTGATATTGATACCGCAGCATCGGCAAATAATTTTACCTTATCTCTCGTCGATGCCGGTGCGATTCCGGTGGTGGATGTTAATACTCTTCAGCCGGTAACAATCTCGCCGAGCATTACCTTCCCGCTCAAAACAGCCACATGTCGCATTGATAATCCATCGGTGGAAATGGCTGTCTCCTATACTGACCTGCTTGGTAATACGGTGAATTATGGGCAGGAAGATATTGATATCTTACAGTTGAATGTACGTCATCCGGGTTCAGAGGGAAGTTCCCAGATTCAGCTTACCGGGGTTGTGTTTCAGTTCGTTGACAGCTTAGGCAGTCCAATTGTTATCTCGGACTTGTTCGACAATGTACAGGTTGTAAAAAATCAAACGGTCATTGCAGGTCTTTCAGGTTATGCCCTCGATACGACCAAAGTAGAAGTACCGTTAAGCTCGCCTCTTACATTGAATCCGGGAGAAACAGACTCGATAACAATAGAAGCATCGGCGAAACTTACCTCACCGGTGACGAGTTTTAGTTTGCGCATTGCCGACAGCACCTGTTTCGTTGTTCGTGATCTTAGTTCCGGGTCACTTTTGCAGGCGGTTACGGACACGGTACAGTTAGCGACCGGCTCTGTTTTTCCTGTAAGAACCAAGCTGGCAGAATTCAAACAACAGGCGGTCAATCCCCTTTGTTGCATACAATCATCACTCCCAAACTCAATAGTCGGCGGTATTGATTCTCTGGTATTGCTTGAATATACAGTGCAGTATCCTGCATCGGAAAACTACTCGTCAATTAAACTGCTTAATACTCAGGTACAGGTTCTTGATACGTTCAGTAAACCTCTTGATCCTGACAGGCTGTTTGATAGAATAGGATTTTCAATAGCAGGGGGGACGACAATATATCAACCATTCGTACAAATGTACAATGGAAATGTTCTTTTCAGCTTTACCGATACCGGTTTGATTGTGCAGCCGGGTGATACTGTCACTCTTCGATTGATTGCCGATATTGAAGCCGATGTCCCTTACAGCCATTTTATCCTCCGGGTTACCCAGGACAATGCTCTTGCTCTTTGCGATGCAACTGATACAACTTACAATCCCGGTCTTGTGTTGTCCGGCGGATGTGCATCATCTTTTCCGTTTACCACCGAGGTAACGGAGATATTCCTTCCGGCAGGACGTCCCGGTGTTGTGTCCGGTCTGCTTCCGGTACAAGTTGCTTATCCGTCTCAGGAAGGTGTTGTTATCTATGACAGCGATTTGCGATATGATGATGATATACCGCAGGGTGATGTAACCATTAGTGGATTACAGGGGCAAATACTAAAACGAACCGTGAACGGTTTGACACCTGTCTCCGGGGACGAGGTTTTTCAGGCGGTTTTTCTTCTTTTTGATAATCAACCGGTAGCCAGTGACAGTATATTCCACGGTGATACATTGCAGTTGTCCGTTGCCAACGATGGTTATACACTGGCGAAGGGGACTCGTTGCAATATGACCATTGCCTGCGATATTGCAGAAAACGCCCAACCGGGTAACTATGTTATTCAATTTGCGGACTCTTCGTTTTTATCCCTTGTTGATAAGAATTTGTCCAACACCATTTATCCCAGCCTGGTGAATCAATCGTACCCGCTTTTGACTGCTGAAATATCAGTAACGGCGGACAACCTTGAAAATTCCTTTACGAACTTCCCCAATCCTTTTAATCCCTCGCGGGGTGAGGTGACGACCATCGGGTTCGTATTGGATGAGGATGCCCGGGTTGATATTGAAATCTTTTCTGTTACCGGGAAAGCTGTGAAACAAATAGTTACCGATGCTTTCCGGGTCGCCGGCTCATATCAGGTTGATACCTGGGAGGGGATGAATGCTGTCGGACAGGAAGTCCTTCCCGGTACGTATTTCTGTCGGATTACTGCCAGATACAGTTCCGGCAAAGCTGAAAGTTTCCGAAGAAAGATTGCGGTGCTGCGATGAAACGAATGTTCGCCCTTATATTGTGTCTCCTGTTGTCGTTCGTGTCGGCACATTCATCAAATGATGGCGGTACTGTCTCTCCGTTTCGCCTGGGGGCGGGGGCGCGTGATCTTTCACTGGGAGGTGCTGTTATTGCAGCCGGTGATGTCGCAACTGCTCCGTTTTGGAATGCTTCACGGTTAGCACAGGCGGAACAGTTTGCCATAACAGGTTTCCACAGCAACTTGTATGAATCGGATGTAAAATACCAATACTTCGGACTGGTCATACCGACTCTTGATTTTGGAAATTTCGGAATTGGTATTTTCCGTCTTGGAGTAAATGACATTGAAAAAAGAGATGCCGGAAATTTGTTACTGGGGTCAACCGATGACAGCCGCTTGCGTTTTAACCTTGCGTATGGCAGGACTGTTTCGGGGTATGATATTGGTGTTTCCGTTACCATGGAGCATCATTCTCTGGATAGTTATAGCTCGACATCATCACCGGGTGTAAATGTTTCAGTAAGTAAACGCATTATGTATGACAATAAACGCCTGAAAAAAATAGCCTTCGCTCTGGTCGGGAATAATCTTATCCAGCCGGGTTACAAACTGGTCCAAGAGAATGTTGAATATCCCGTTTCGGTTACCGGTGGTGTTTCTGTTGCTATACAACCGAACCCCAACTGGAACCATGTACTTACCATCTCCGGCAGTATGACAAAATATAACAAGATTGATCCCCGGCTGGCAGTTGGAGTTGAATATAATATCAATGACATATTACAGTTGCGAGGCGGACGAAGAGATAACAAATTTTCGTTTGGAATCGGCATTACGCATAAAGGCATCAGCTTTGATTACGCTCTTGTCGATCGCGATTTAGGCTCCATTCACATGTTCAGCCTTACCACATCGTTTGGTACGTCATTAACCGAAAAGCGCCACTTGCGGGCAAAACAGCGTGAAATGGAATTCAACAACCTCATGAGCAAACGGCTGACAGCCCGCAACGTAAATACCGTATCTGAACTTATCCGGCAGGGTAACACATCGCTGGAATCCGGTGATCTGGTAGAAGCCAGCAAAGCTTTTGACCGGGCGTTATTCCTGGCGAGAGGGAGTGCCCTTGATACCACTCATATTTACAAACTTGCCGCAGAGACAAAACAGCGTCTTGAAGATATTACACGAAAACGACAGTACCGACAATACCTGGATTCGGCGCAGGTGAAATATGATAACGGAGATTATCTGGCAGCAGAATATTTTGCCAATCTGGCATTGAAAGAGATTCCCAATTCAACAATAGCAGCCAACCTGGCAAAACAGGCAAGCGATGCAATCAAACAGTCGTTATCACATGAAGAGACTATTAAGAAGCATTTACAGGTAGCAGATTCTCTTCTCTGGTATGGACAAACAAAAGAAGCGATGGTTGTGATAGACAATCTTTGCAAGCTGGACCCGGATGATGAGCGGGTGGTACAGGCACGCCTGAAAGCGGAGTTCGAACAGTGGCGGGCAATTGCTTCGGCAGCCTACGACAGCAAGGATTATGAATCGGCACAAGTTGCTTTGGATTCTGCGCTGGCATTGTTCCCGGGGCATCGCTGGTGCCTCGATTTGCAAAAACAGATAAGAAATCGCCTGAAAGCACCTTCACCCCAGCCGGTAAAAGAATCGCCCGTACCCGTTCAACCGCTCAGTCCTGAACTGCAAAAAGAAATAGCTCTTGCATATAAGACGGCTCAGAAGTTATTCAAAAAAGGTGAGCTCGCAAAAGCGATTGAGCACTGGGAGAAAGTTGAACGCCTGGCGCCGAACTATCAGATGGTGAGAAAGTATCTGGTGAATGCGTATAAATATGTCGGTGTTGAAGCATACGGACATAATAAACTCCAGCAGGCAATAGCAGCATGGAAAAAAGCCATGCAATTAGATCCGCAAAATAGTGAAATAAGAAATTACCTGACACGCACTGAAACAGAAATACAGAAATTGAAAGAGCTGTCCTATGAGCAGTAGCGACAATGATACCAATAAGCACCAGTCCTTGGAGTGGCCGCAGTCAAGTCAGTTCAAAAAATCCATTAAGCTTGAATTCTCACTCTATATATCCGGTATCATCGTTATTCTGATGCTCGTTACCGGGTATGTGATAACAAATCAATATGTCAAAACTGTTACGCAAAATGTTATTGAAAAGCTGCTTGTGCAGGCACGTTCCTATTCCGGTCCGGCAGGGAAATTGATTATTTCAACCAACGAACCTGACGAACTTCTGCTTAATAATATTTGCCGAAAACTTACTGAAGATAATCCGGAAATATATTGGGCGGGTATTACCGATAAAAAAAATACCTTTATTGCCCATACAGATATAAAGCAGGTTATTGCCTCGAAGAAAATGAAACCGGTTGAAAAGAATCAACCCGGACTTACCCTTCGTAATGGTGAGACATTTGGCTTGCAGAATGATACAATCTATATTACGGTCCCGATTAAAGAAAATGATATCCTGTTGGGAAAATTGATAGTCGCTTCATCGAATGCCCCTATTCTTTCAGCAAGGGATACCTCAATCAAAACGGTAGCCTCCATTACCATTGTAGTTATTTTTATCGGGCTTCCTCTGACCATGATGGTGCTCCATCGAAAGCTTCGTCCTATTAGTGTCATAACAGACACCCTCAAAAAGATTGATGTTGAAAATATCGATCTGGACATTCCCATTTCAACGAGGAACGAATTCGGATATCTGGCTGACACCTTGCATGTCATGGGTTCAAAGCTCAAATCGGCACAGGAAGATTTGGTGGAGAAAGAACGATTTGAACGAGAGCTGGAAATTGCCCATGAGATTCAGGTAAACATTCTTCCCCGCAAATATCCGAAAACTCCACATTTTGAATTTGCCGGGACCTATCGCAGTGCCCGCGAGGTCGGGGGTGATTATTATGACTTTATCGACATTGATGAAAATAATCTGGGAGTGCTTATTGCTGATGTTTCCGGAAAATCATTACCCGGTATGCTGGTGATGCTGCTTACCCGGGACATGGTGTTACAACATGCCCGAACGATAATCCATCCTGCCGAATTGCTCTCGGAAGTAAATCGGGAGTTATTGCTGAATATCAAAAGAAACATGTTTGTTACTATGTTCTATGGTATTCTCAACAAGACGACCGGCAATTTTACTTTTGCCTCGGCAGGGCACAACCCGTTAATCTGGCTTAACGGCAAAACCGAAAAGGCGGAATTGATAAAAACCAGGGGGTATCCGCTGGGCATGATTCCTCCCAGTCCGTTCAGTAAAAGAATAGAAACCGGGAATATTCACCTTTCCGATGGTGATTTGCTGGTTCAATTTACCGATGGTATCAACGAAGCGCGAAATCCGGCTGGTGACGAGTTTGGAATGGACCGGTTCATAGAAGTGTTGAAATCACATAAGGCATATACCCCCAAAGAATTAGCCGAGGTTACCATGAAGCGGCTTGATGACTTTGTCGGCTCTTCGATGCAATTCGATGATATTACGCTATTAATTCTAAAATGGGAATTAGCAGAGGTCGATACAATAAATAGCACAAGTCATAGGGGAGTATATGCAAACTGACCGTCTGGCAACATCAGCGTTATTGATTCCGGCAGATTTATCAAAAGATGCTGTTAATGACTTTGAGAACAGGTTGCAGGAGCTTTTGAGAAATAATCCCCGGTTGATTACGTTAGATGTATCGCTCTTAAAATATGTTTCATCCAGCCATATTAAACTTTTGTGGCAGACATATCTTACCTGCCTGGAATCAGGTGTTTCGGTTAAATTGCAGTCCCTGTCTCCGGGGTTGGAGCGTGTCTTAAAAGTTCTCGATTTATATGAAATCCTGGTTGGGGAATATGAGCTGTTTCATCCACAGGTGAAAAGGGCTATCCGGTTTGAATCGGCAGAGAACCAGCCACCCTATGCCGATGAGTTCCGGGCTGATTTAGCGGGCAGGGATAAAGCGCTGGAAGAGTTTTTGAAATATCTTCAGCGTTTTGCTCTTCCGGAAATAGTGCTGTTTGAATTGCGTACGGTCTTTTATGAAGTAGCCACCAATATTATCACACATGCTTCAATGGAAAAGAATAACTTGATAGTTTTTTCGGCATTTATAGATAGTTCAAAAATTACTATGGTGTTTGTCGATTCGGGAATACCATTTAACCCGGAACATTTAGCCATTGATTTTGACCCGCGTTCTGCTTCGAAAAATCATCAATCAAGAGGGTTTGGGGTAATTCTGGTTCGACGAATTATGGATAAAGTATCATATATCCGTTTCAATGATAACATCAATGTGCTGACATTAGAAAAGACCTGGGGGTAGCATTATGAACAATCAGGAATTCATACGTCATGCTCTTACTGATAATGTACTCCTTATCAAGTTAGGGCAAAGCCTTGACAACAATAATGCTCATGCCGTGCTGGAAACTATTACTGTTGCCCATGATGAAGGTTATACTTTTATAATCGTTGACATGGCAGAGGTGGATTTTCTTTCTTCTGCGGGAGTCGGTTCCATATTGGGTACTGTTGAGATGTTCCGGGAACAAGGTGGTGATATTATCCTTTGCAATGTTTCAAATACAGCCCTGCATGTGCTCAAGGTACTCGATCTCGATGATTTTCTGACTATTAAACCAACCGTCAATGAAGCCCGGGAACTTTGTGGAATAAAGGTATAGCGATGGGTTGTAGGATAAAAGACAAAACAATTAAGGCCGGACCTCTTGAGTTATACCATCAGTCTGTGGAAAAACCGGTATTGGCGCTGGATGCTTTATCAAAACTTACTGCTCAATTTGCCAATAAACCGGATTTCCAAAAGCTTGTTTCAACTATTCTTTTTACTTTTTGTGGACAGTTTTCCTTGTCCGATTCCTTTTCTCTGTTGCAAAAACCGCATGTATTAGATAAAGGTACTGTTTACATTGCAACCGGAAAATTTGTGAAGAACAAAATCCTGAAATCACTTATTCTCACTTCTGAACTGAGTAGTTATTTCTTGCAGAACAGGACACCGACAAGTGTTACCACACTGGATATGCAAGGTCCCTGTGCGCGGTTTCAGACAATCTTTGCTGAAAATAATGTCCAGGTCGTCTGCCCGCTTATTTATGATGACAAACTGCTCGGCTTTCTTGGCTTAGGTCCCAAGGTTACAAAGAAACCATTCGAACCTGAAGATATTGAATTACTTGGTTCGCTTATCAGTACTATCACTCCTCTTGTGGTAAGTTCGTATCATTTCTATCAACTTTCCAATTTAGCCGCCTGGCACCAGGATATACTGGACAATGTGAAACAGGGCGTGTTTGTTTTTGATAATGATAATCGTTTGCAAAAGGTCAATACTGCCGGTTTGCATATTCTCAAAAAGTTTGATATGAAACTGGATGCTGCTTCCGATCTTATCGGCAAGCAAATAGATGATATCTTCCCGCAAAGTATATTTGTCGATTGGGCACGGCGTTTTATCAAGGCACATGTTGAAAAGAAAAGCAAAATAAACAGGGAACTGGTGGTAAGTGCAGGTAATACCAAGTATTTTTATGAAGCCAGCATTACTGATATTTCGGGAAGTTCGGAATATGCCACTGATTACATCGTAACGCTTCATGATATCAGCGAGAGAAAATGGGCGGAAAAACAGGAACTAAAACTCCGAAAGAAGCTGGAGCGTGCAGAACGGATGGA
>JAJRZL010000013.1 GCA_024275255.1 Candidatus Zixiibacteriota bacterium
CCTGGGTATGATGATGTAACATATAATAATCTTATTGCAGGTAGATTGGGGTTGCCGGATATCAGCATTGTTTTCATTTGACAACATAGCCTTGTTGGTTATCTTCACGAACCAATGAAAAGAATATCTTTCATACTATGTATCATACTGTTGGCTACAGCCCTACCGGCTCATGCCCAGCGTTCTATCGCTGCCAGTAAGTCGTTTTCCGATTTCCGTTCGGTTGGTGAGCTTCGTGTCTGGACTTTTCTTATGAAAGATTCCGTCATCGGCAGGCTGTCATCAAAAGTTATCGGTACAAAAGAAATCAACGGTGAAAACGCATATATTCTCGAGGAGAAGCTGTATCTCGACTACAACAAGGTCGGTTCGCCGGTTTTGATGGATATCAAGGGAGAACGATATGTCAATGAAAAGGGATATTATTGCGGAGACAATACCAGCCTGACAATAAACAACCAGTCGGGGCAGATAGATGTAACACGTAAAGACAAAACAATAACCGGTTATGTTTCACGGGGAAAAACGAAACAAAAACAGGAAATACAACTCGGTACTATTCCCTTTGCCATTGACAATGATTATTTCGATCAGTATGAGCTTTATTTTGCTCTGCATGATTTACAGGTGGGGGATACTATTGATGATAGTATTTTTGTCCCGCAGACGATGTTGATGACTCGTATTCAGGGGAAGGTACAGGCATTTTCTTATCAGCAGCTTCACCGTACTCTCTTTGACTCGGTGTTTGTCATTCGGTTGACCGAACCGCAGCCACTGGAGTTGTTTTTTACCGCGGATAAACGTCTGTTGAAAATCAATAATCACAATCAAAAACTTCGAGTCTATCTCGATGTTGTCCGTAATGAACAAATGGCAACGCAACAGAAATCGGCTTTTACAACAAGTAAGATACTTACAGTATTGCCCCGGTATTTCGTTCTGCTCCTTGTAGGAATTATTATCTGGTTTGTTCTCAATGGAACATATAGATGGGATTTCAACCTGGTTCCCATACCGGTTTTGGGGATTGTGCTCTATATTCTGGTGATATTTGTCCAGCTTCCTTTTCAGGAATATTTATTCCGGCAGATATTTGTTCCTCTGGTGAAGGCGGGAAACAATGTCTTTTTCTCGGCAATACTGACCGTTTTGCCGTCAGGGATTGTTCAGGAAGGTTTGAAACTGCTTGGGATATATCTTGTTGTTCGGTTTTATCAATCTTTTCGGGACCGATATTTCATTATAGGGGGACTGATTGGACTGGGATTTGGGTTGATGGAAGGCTGGTATATCAGTACGATTGTTGATTCTGGAGGGGTGCTCTCATGGTGGCTTTGGGAGCGGACCGCCATGATTGTTTTTCATACTATTACCGGTGTTTTGCTTGGATATGCGTATGGAAGCCAGAAAATCAAAACCGTTGTTGTCTATTATGTCCTGCTTGTCGGTGTTGATATTATTTTGAAGAGTTTCCCGGTGTTTATTCAGCAGGGGAAAGCCACCGCTCAACTCATGAATATTGTGCTTGCTATTATTGTCGTTTTATTACTGCTGGTTGCTTTGATAGCACTAAGGCAACCGCGTCTGCATACACAAAAGAGTAAATAAAAAAAGCGGCTCCAACCGTTGAAGCCGCCAGTCATTTATGCTTTGTTCGTTCCTATCCACAGGAAGAACATCCACTGCTGTTGCAGGCATCATTCCCAACACGGATAGTAAACCCACGGGGACCGAAATCCTGATTGATATAATCTATCTTGATTGCCCCGTAATTGCTGAGAAAAGTCTTCAGGTTCGGGTCGATATATGCCCCGATACCGTTTGATTCCAGCCTTTCTAAACCTTCCGTTGACTCATCCAGAGCCAGACCCAAACTGGGTCCGCTTCAGCCAACACCCTGAAACGTTATTATCAGGTTCTTATTTTTCCCTTGTTCGGATTCAAGGACTTTTTTCAGCTCTTCACTTGCTGTAAGAGTAACATCGAGCATATTCTTATAGTCTTTCTGTTTTTTGTACCAAAAGCTCGCATTATATTGTTAGATTAACTAATAATCGAAATGGTGCAAGACATTTTTATAAAAAACCAATTTTCTACAAAAAAAGTTTACATTCCCTTCTTCCTGGAAAGCCAATAAAATTGATATAAATCAATTTTATCATATATCGGTATGAGTATACTAAAACTGAGAATAAAAACAACTTGCATTACCTATATGTATAGTTGTTTATTATAATACTATATGAAAATGTGCAAAAAAATACCATTAAATATGATAGATAACATCAGTGAATAAACAACAACTCATTGTCTGCATATATGAAGATTCGGCATGTCGCCGTTTTTTCCCATTAACCTGTTTACGCCCGGTATATACCCTCCGACCGGGTATTCTTGAGCTGTTCAAACGAGCCGGGCAGTATTTCCCCGATGCACAGGTTATTTTCGCTTGTCGTGAGCAGATTGCTCCATTACTAAGTGAAACATACCCTGATTATCCGGTCAATATTATTAAACGGGAAAACGCTGATGTCCTTTTTGTCAATGGAAGGATTCGTAACTGGGGTAATGTCCCGGAATTAGTTGATAGTGCCAAACATTCTGCTGTTTTTACTACAAGCACAAATGAACCGGCAGCAGTATTGTTTACTTCGGATATGATGAAGTCCCTTCCACCGGTAATTACTCAACATGAATTTCAAAATCTCTTTGAAACAGAATCAGAAAATATGTTGTCAGAATCCACTACTGCCACCATGTATAATTATTGCTGGGACATTATTGCTGACGTGGAAACGGCGATTCGTGTTGATTATGAATATCTGAAACCAACGCTTGCATCACCACGTAATACTACTATTCACTCCGGTGCAGAATTTGTGAATGAAGACAATATATTTTTAGGTGATGATGTAACTATTTTTCCGGGAGCAGTGATAGATGCCGGACATGGTCCGGTGTATATTGGCAATAATGTAAAAATTGAAAGTCATGCCGCTATTTATGGTCCCTGTTTCATTGGAGCCAATACGATAGTGCTTGCCGGAAAGATAACCGGTTCTTCTATCGGGCATACCTGCCGGGTTGGGGGAGAGGTTGAGGAATCCATCTTTCATGCGTATGTAAATAAATACCATGCCGGTTTTATCGGTCACAGTTATGTCGGCCAGTGGGTAAATTTTGGAGCCATGACGACAAACTCAGACTTGAAAAATAATTATTCTACCATTCGCATGACTGTAGATGGAGAAATAATTAATACCGGGATGATAAAAGTTGGCTCGTTGATTGGGGACCATACCAAGTTTGGAATAGGCACACTTTTGACAACAGGGATAAATATCGGTGTTTGTTGTAATATCTTTGGCGGGACCCTGGTCACCGATAAGGAAGTACCGTCATTTCAATGGGGGACAAGCGGTTCCTTTGTGGAATATAAACTTGAAAAAGCAATTGAAACTGCCGAAAAGGTTGCAGAACGGCGTAATATCAAGTTGTCTGAGCGGGAAAAAGATATGTTAGAGAAAATATTTTTGAATAAAATCGAAGATACGGGCGTATTGAGCTTTATGTAGTGGAAAATCAGTCAACTGTATGATTGTTCTTATGGTATGAATGTTACTGGTCATGGAAAAAGGATGTAGGAGTTTAACACTTTTGGGATGAACCCACTATGCCAGAATTAAGAAAAGACCCGGTTACCGGGCGATGGGTCATTATTTCCAGCGGACGGCAGAAACGACCCAGCTCATTCAGTTCCGTCCCGAAACCACATGAAGCGGTTCTCTGTCCGCTCTGTCCCGGTCATGAAGACAGTACCCCGCCGGAAATACTTGCATATCGTGATCCGGATACGGAACCGAATAAACCGGGGTGGCGCTTGCGAGTTTTTCCGAATAAGTATCCTGCATTGGTTGTAGAAGGGAATCTGGCACGGGAGCCGCACGGGTTATATGATAAGATGAATGGGATAGGCGCGCATGAAGTCATTGTCGAAACGCCGGACCATGAACTCGATATGGCAAGTATGTCGGAGCAGGCGATTCGAGATGTGTTATGGGTTTATCGGGAACGAATGATTGACCTGGAACGTGACAGGCGATTCCAGTATATAATGATATTTAAGAACCATGGTGAAGCTGCAGGGGCATCTCTTGAACATTCGCACAGTCAGTTAATCGCAACTCCTATTATTCCCAAGAAAGTATTGGAGGAAATAGAAGGAAGCCGCAGGTACTACGAGTTTAAAGAGCGTTGTGTTTTTTGTGATATTGTTCGCCAGGAATTGTCTGATCAGGAACGGATAGTAAAAGACTATGATTCATTTATTGCTATCCAGCCGTTTGCAGCACGGTTTCCTTTTGAAACATGGGTGCTCCCCAAAACTCACCAGTCAAGCTATCTCGATATGAGTGAGTCGGACTATACTATCCTGGCACATACCTTTAAGGATATATTAAACAGATTAAAACTGGCGTTGGATAATCCGCCGTTCAACTTTGTACTGCATACACGTCCAATTTCAAAAGATCATCAGGAGTATTACCACTGGCACTTTGAGATAATGCCAAAATTGACAAAAGTCGCTGGGTTTGAGTGGGGGTCCGGGTTTTACATTAACCCTACCAGTCCAGAAGAAGCTGCGTCGTTTCTTCGTGAACTAGAGTTACAGAAAGTAGAAACACATTAACCCTTGTAAGCGACGGATGATGATCATGTCAGCACTAACCATTTGCTATGTTGCCTCTGAAATTGCCCCGTTTATGAAAACTGGTGGTTTAGGGGATGTCTTGGGAGCACTGCCGAAAGCAGTTGCCCAACAGGGTCATAACGTAAAAGTGTTTGTCCCGTATTATCGTCATATTACCTTGACACCGAACCGACTTCGCACCGTTGAAATTAATCATGCTGTAAGTATCAAAAACAAACAGTACCCGATTACACTGTACATTCACCGAAACGGGAAAACGAAAGTAGAAGTGTACTTTATTGGAAATGATGATATGTTTTCCCGTGCCGGTGTGTATGTGGATCCTGAAACAAACCGGGATTATGAAGATAATGACGAACGTTTTATCTTTTTTAACAAAGCGGTCTTTGCCGTTATGGCACATCAACGGATAAAACCGGATATTGTTCATGTGCATGACTGGCAGACAGCAATTTTTCCGGTATATGGGAAAACGAAGTATCTTTCAGAGTCGGAGTTGTCGAATACGAAATATATATTGACAATCCATAACCTGGCATACCAGGGAGTATTTCCTCCTGAAATATATGATAAACTCGATTTGGATACTACATTGTTTCAACCAATGACCGGACCGTTTGAGTTTTATGGCAAAGTGAACTTTCTGAAAGCCGGGATTCTCTATGCCGACAAAATAACAACGGTATCGGAACAATATGCCTCTGAAATACAGACAAGTAAATATGGCTGTGGGCTGGAAGGTGTACTGAAAAAACGCAGTGATGATATTCATGGTATCTTAAATGGTGTGGATTACACCGTTTGGTCCCCGTCACGTGACCGGAAACTATATCATACGTATCATATTGCTAACCTGTCAGGCAAGCGGATGAACAAAGTGGAACTGCTCAACGAAGCACATCTCCCCATTCGCGATACCGCCCCGCTTATCGGGATGATTACCCGTCTCGTCGATCAGAAAGGGCTTGATTTGGTCGTTGCTGCTGCAGAACGTTTGTTTGCAATGAATCTGCAGATGATAATTCTTGGTACCGGCGATAAGAAGTACCACGAAAAACTCAACCAACTGCAAGAACAATACCCTGATAAATTCCGTGTCTTTCTCAAGTTCGATGATACTCTGGCTCATCGAATTGAGGCAGCATCTGATATATACCTGATGCCCTCACAGTTTGAGCCGTGTGGATTGAACCAATTGTATTCACTGAAATATGGAACGGTTCCGGTAGTCAGGAAAGTTGGCGGATTGGCTGATACGGTGGTTGATTATAACCCGGAAACAAAAGAAGGCACCGGGTTTGTTTTTGAGGAATATACCCCCGAAGCAATGCTGGGAGCTATTGAACGTGCAGTGGCATTGTTCCAGAAGAAACGTGCCTGGACAAAAGTGATGAAAGCAGGTATGCGAGAAGATTTTTCGTGGAACAAATCTGCAACAAAATATATAGATTTGTACCAACAAGTGCATGAGCTGTCATCCGTAACCGGATAAAACAATTATTATCTTTTTCAAATGCCTGTATCATCTTGATATAGCGGTAGTTTATTCGGGGTGAAAGAGTTCATTACTTACATTCTATCGTGGCAATAGAAACAAGCTTGATGGAAGACAAATAGATTTGTGTAGCAATCCCGTTTGTAATGCAGCATAGGGATACAGTAAGAGAAAGTCTGTCGGGGAAAGCTCTTCTTTTTCGCTTATTTTTTCAGGAACCCCTTTCTTTGCAGGAAATCAAGCAAGTGTGCCCGGAGTGATTCAGGTGAACTGTTTGCCATGCGGCGAGCAGTATGTTCCGACCATGAATACTCACCGGTGAAATGCGGGTATTTCTCCGGTGATACGGGATTTTTCGCAAGATACCCAAGGGATGCTATCTCTTTGTCATAAGTTTCGATGTATTTATCGACATTATCGTCCTTGTAATATTCCTGATGATAGATGGCTTCCATTGGCAGGCGTGGTTTTATCTTGGGTTGTTTTACCGGATAACCAAGCGACATTCCCATCACAGGGTAAACCAGTTCCGGAAGATGCAGCAATTCACAAACAGCATCCGGAGCGTTGCGAATACCACCCACCATCACCCCGCCCATTCCCAAAGCCTGCGCCGCCATCAAGGCTCTTCCGGCGACAAGAGCGGCATCAACTGTTGCGATGATAAACAGCTCGGTGTACTCCCCGTGAAACTGGTAGCCTTTTTGTTCGTTTATTCGACGTAAGCGGTATAAATCAGCGCAGAAAACAAGAAAAAGGGAAGACTGGGCGACATGTTGTTGATTGCCGCTTAACCTTGCAAGAGTATGTTTTGTCTCCGGATTACGTATCCCGATAACTGAATATGCCTGCACGTTCGATGATGTCGGGGAACGTTGAGCCGTGGTGATGATACGTTGTTCGTCGCGTGGGGATATTTCCTTATCAATGAATTGTCTTACGGAGGCATGGGAGTTGAGAAAATCCAAAATATCGTTCATGGTTATCATTCCTTTACGGTACATGACTTTCCTGATATAATAAAAATACAGGTAGGGTCAAGCAAGACGCTACCTGTATTCATAAGTTACTGCAAGATTGTTTTTTTACATCCTCGAATATGTTTTTTTCGCGCCTTTGGCAGCTTCAATCTGTCGCAGGACCTCTTTGAAGTGAGCTTTGGTAATGTTGTTGATAGTCGTTGCTTTAATTGCTTTCTTTGCCGCAGTTTCGAGAATATCGAGGTCGTTTGCTGCCAGCGTGCGGGCATCATAGGGGTAAGCGGAAGAGTTGTTCAGGTAGATTGCCACAATCCATCTTAAGTGTTGTAATTGCAACTGACGACGAAAACTGTTGACATTGTTCGGTTGAACAATTTCACTCCAAATTCCACGTCGAATGTCAGTAAACATATCGTACATGGTATATCTTGGTTCACCGGGAGCAAAGCGTTCTTCATTATTCAACAAGCGTCCCAGGGTATAGGGATTGTATAGTTTGCCCAAGGCGTTGTTCTGAATTGCCAGGACCTGCCGGTGAATGGGATAATCAATCTGAGACATGGAGAACAAAGAACCGCTGAAATCAGGGAGCCGTTGTGGTTGCAGTTTATTGAGTAAATCATCGGGCAAATCAAACGCATCGGCTGCAAAGATATTTTTATTTAAGAAAGCCACTGCCTGACGTTGCTTCTTGGCGGGAACCGGCCGAAACGGAAGAATCCCGGTTGTGTCTCCTACATGATACCGGTTATGGTAAATTCCACCAACATAACGTGCCGCCCATCCGGCTGACTCATAGTATGCCCGCCAACCGGTGTTAAAAGCTTTCAGCACCTCCTGGAAACTTTC
>JAJRZL010000284.1 GCA_024275255.1 Candidatus Zixiibacteriota bacterium
CATCGGTGATAACTGTCGGTGCTAATATATTTGGCAGGGTGTTGGGGTTTCTTCGTGAAGCGACTATTGCCGGTTATTTTGGCACCAGTTCCCTCTTTGATACGTTTATTATTGCCTTTACAATTCCTGAACTACTGACTTTTATTTTTTTTGCCGCAACACCGTTGGCAGTTATTCCCTGGTTGAAAAAAAGCGCTGCCCAAAGTGGAGTCTCGGAATCGGATTTGTTTTGGGAAGGGTTGTTCAGTTTTGTCGTTATTCTCGGTATCCTGACTGCCGGAGTTTATCTCTTTCGAGACCAACTGTTGCACTGGTTAGCACCAACACTTACTGGTGAGCAGTTGTTGCGGGGACGGTACTTGATGGGGCTCCTCGTTCCATTTATTTTCTTTCGGGGGATGGAGGCATATTTCAGAAGTTGTTTGTTTAATAAAAAGCACTTTATCGTTCCATCTGTTTCACCCATGATTGCCAATGTTGTTATCTTGCTTACGCTGTACCTGCTCTATAACAAATTTGATATTGAGGCCCTCGCATATAGTTGGGTATTGTCATCCGCCATACTGTTCGTTGTCAACGGATACACTATCTTTTCCGTATTACGACCGCCAGCGATATCATCGTTTAATTATTCCGTTATAAAACCGTTATGGCAGGTTGTCCTTGCCGTAGCGACAGTAGAAATGATAGCCTTGATATACCCGGTGATTGACAGGTACTTTGCCTCGAAATACCTTGGGCCCGGGCAAATTGCCGCCCTGCGATATGCAACATTCTTAGTGCATCTGCCATCGGGGATGTTTGTTGTTTCGTTTGCGCTGGCATCGTTTCCGTGGATTTCGGATTATTCAACTCCCTCGGAAATTGAAAAATTACGCAATCTGTACCGGGAGAGTATTCGGCTTATCTTGTTTACATTGTCTGTTGTTGCCGCCGGGATGGTTATGTTTCCGACTGAAATAGCCCGAATTGCTTTTCAGCGGGGAGCGTTTGACCTTTCCTCTCTTGAATTAACCGCAACTCCCTTTCGCTATTTTTCATTCGGTATTGTGTTCTACTCTCTCTATTTTTACCAGATGAAATACTACTATGCCCGTTCTGCGCTGCTGCGATTGGGAATGATATTGTTGATTATGCTGGGGGTCAAAGTTATCCTGAGCTTTATTCTTGTAAAGCCGATGGAACAGGATGGCCTGGCATTGGCAACTTCTATAACATGGCTGTTTGGGTTTATTGTGATGACGGTCGATCTTGGACGGATATTACAGGTGTCCCGCATAAAGCTTTTATTTCCATACACGGGGAAAATACTCCTTTGTCTTGGGGTGACGATAGTAGGGTGGGGCGTTTTACAAGAAATCTGGATTTTCCAGGCAAACGCTTCGTTCCTGAGCACTCTTTCCCGAATGCTTGTATTCGGTATTGTAGGACTAATGGTATATTTTGGAGTTGCCCTGTTGCTTAAACTACCCGAGCCGCAAAAAGTGTATCATCAACTGCGTTCTCGACTGACACGATAATATACACCTGTTCAAGAGAAGATAGCGAGAATATACAGGGTCATATCCCGTATAGTGGAATATGACCCGTAATCATAACTAATTTGAAGAAGTGTCCGGGGATGTTTTACCTGGGTGAAGAAGCGTGCTTTGGTGCAAAGTACATCCGTAACATGTACCATACCGCCCCCAAAGCCAAAAGGAAACATAGGAGGAAGGCAATAAACACGGACCATTGAGGTTGAACCGGTATTGTTGCAGGATTATAATGTTCATTGAGAAATATCAGGCGTACGATGTGTCGGTTGATTACCATGCCCAGCAGGGAGATAAACAGCATACTGCCGGAAATAACGAAACGTCGTTTGAAAAAGAAATGCAACGATGCCAGCGATAAGATAAAGGAAACCAGCAACCACCAGATAGCGGGAGAGCGCATGTAGGCACGAAGGTACTCACCAAAAGTGAACATATAAACCACCCCAATGACCATCGTGATAATCATCCCCCAGAGAAAGAATCTTTTTCCGACAGGAAATATTCTATTATCATGTCGACCGAGAAGCCCGACGAAAAAACCACCTACCGTTATAGCACCCAACAACATGTGCAGCCAACGGAAAATATATGAGCCGATATGCGAATTGATAATAAGTCCCGACTGGTTTCCGGCATATAATGTTTTCATAAGAGTGGGATGTTCCGCCAGTGAGAATACGGAGCTATACACGAATGAGATATATAAAAGTCCGATTAATGCAACAGTCAGATAAGTCCCAAGCTTGTTCCCTCCGGTTTTTGAAAACGAACCGGCATAGAGAAAGTAATAACTGATAATAGCCACAACAAAAATCAGCAGCCAGAACCATCCGCTTATTATTGATGCCGAGTAGATTTGTTGCGGGTACACCAGTTGAACGAATAACAACGGCGCTACTCCCAGAGTTACTGTTGCAGCCATTGCTGTCGGGAACAGTTTGACAAACTGCAGTACTACCGGATGCTGCCATTTGTCTTGTAGTTTGCAAAACAGAATAACGACGATTCCCCCGAACATGAAATTCATAGCTGCAAAATGCAGGGTCAAAGTCAAAATATGCAGTGTGGTAATCAGCCACAATGGCGCCGGGAAAAAATGATAGTCGGGAAGGTTCATTGCGCCCCTCCTTCCGTTAGAGTCTTGAGATATTCTATCAAAGCCTGCCGCTCGGTATCGTCGCCCGTGAAATCGGGCATTTCTTCGCCGAGATCACCAGCCATGTCAAGGAGATCATTATATTCCTCATCTGACAGATCAACCAGTGATTCTGTCTTATCATTATATCCCCCGATAACATGACATTTCCCGCAGCGTATTTCATATACTTTCCGACCCAGCTCTATGCCTTCGAAGTTGTAAATTGTTTTGATATGGCGATGGTCAACTTGATTATAGATATGAGCCGCCAGCAACTGGCTTTCTTCTTCCGTACCGGGGAAGGGAGGCATATTGCCTTTCATTGCGTGCATCCCCCTGATAATGGCTGCAATAAAATCAACATCGGTTCCGTCAAATTTAGGTTTCAGTGCTCGGTAGCCGGTCATCGTGTGGCAAGTGCGACATACCCGACGATATAAATCGGCGCCGTCATCACCAGTGCGATATGCTATCGAAGGCAACAAGCCGTTTTCCTGTAAGCTCTCCACATCAGCAACAGCAATGGCATTGGCATACATGTAGTCGCTGATAACATACGGTTTACGGGCAGATTCGCGGAACCACTCGTAAGCTCCGAACCAGAGCAGCCCTACGATCATAAGGATTACCCCGGTAACCGGGTGAAATGTTTTGGGAATAAACAAACCAAAGACGATAAATCCCACAGCAAGAATAGCACTGTATACGTAAAGTTGATCAATGGCGGTAAACGGCATTGATATTGTTTCCGCAAGATGTGCCATTACATCGCCGGGGATGGCGTTTTTGTACCAGAAAAAAGAGAGAAATACGACTATAAGTCCTGCCAGCCCCCATATTGCATTATACCTGACGGTTTTTGCTTTGAATGGAGAGGACGGATACCGCGAGGCAACAAGTAACGCATATAAACCAGCAAGAGAAATACAGATACCTGTTCGTAAAACCAGCGAAGACCAGAATGTCGGATTGAAGAAACCATCCCAGAAATTACCGGTAGTCAGCCACTCACCGGGGGTGAGCATGAAGGTAATAATACCATTGATTATGAAAAGCGACATCCAGGCGGCAACGAAGTAAATCCAGCCGACAATAAGGTGTTCCCGGGGGGATAGTTTATTCCAGCCGTAGTAATAGATTATTGCAGCAAGGATTTCGATGACAAAAAATGCCCATTCCGATGCCCAGCCAAAGACAAAGTTGTGGATAAGCACTTCCGTTCCACCCGGATTAAGAAGCCCGATGATAAACCAGATACCAACCCCGGTAAGGGCACCGAAGACAACACTTACAAGGACAAAAAACTTACTTAACCGCTGCAGGAACTCCAGTCGCATCGTGTCACCCGCTTTACGGGCTGCGGTTTCGGCTACAACGATATATAAACCGCCCCCAATAGCGAAATGCGATACAAAAACGTGGATAACAGCTATCAGCGGCATTAAAATACCATACCCGATATCCACATCCCAGAACGGATAATTCATAGCAATACTCCGTTATTTTATTTATGTACGTCGAGAGTATAATAACTGTTTGGAATTGTCAAGTTTGTGTTTTTTGATGATGAACATGGTCGTCTTAGTGAGAAAGAACAAGCATGTTCTACAAAGAATTGTTTGCGGCAAACGCGATTGACAAGTCATTGAGACTTGCCGAGGGCATCTTTTATTATTTTCTCATGGTCAAAAGCAAGCTTGATTGTATAGAAATCCCTGGTTGTCATAACCTCATCAGCATCACTTGCCGCTTTTATCTCTTCGCTTATGGGAGTTGCATGAAACGCAATCTAAACAACATGATTCCTGGGGTCGCGGTTTGGTTCAGAATAGACCCCCACCAGACGGGTGATAGAAACATCAAGCCCGGTTTCTTCTCTTACTTCCCGAATAGCTGCCTGTTCTACCGTTTCGCCGATTTCCAGCATTCCTCCCGGTAATGCCCAGTAGCCTTTGAAGGGCTCATACTTTCGCTTGATAAGTACAATTTCACCTGACGGCAGTTCAACGACAACATCAACGGCTAAAATTGGTGTTTGTATTTCAACCATGGTATAAAATTCCTCAAGTTTTGCGCTCTTTACGTTTTGCAGCGGGGAAAAGGACATTATTCAGTATCAAACGATAACCGGGGGAATGTTTATGAAGTGATAAATCTGTTGGGGGGTCATGTACCATGTGGCGGTAATCTTCCGGGTCATGACCGGACAGAAACGTAAATGTCCCTCGTCCCAGGTTTCCATGAATATAGCGGACTTCGTCATAGTTATCCGGTTCCCCAAGGATAGTTACGTACTTTTTCAACAGTGATTTCCGAAACCCGGTTGTCTGTCCCATAAATCCGGCAACAGTGTTGACATGGTTCTGTACCAGCATGGTCGGGACCGGGTCAAGTTTGGCGGCAAAATCAAACAGGTAAAAGAAGTCATTTACCGGATTTGTAAAACGAACCTGACGGTCCGGGTAGGTGTCTATGTTGGAATGGCGATACAGCATGGGATCGAGTACAATTTTGAAATTTTCAAAGGCAAATGTTTTGGAATAGTCAAGCTTTGCCTGGGCGTTGGGATCGACCGGGTCACCGTCAAATTCACGAGGGACAATATCCACACCATCAGCAGCCAGGGCAATATCAATCGTTTCCGGTGCGGAACACATGGCAAATAGAAACCCGCCCCGACGGACATAATCATAAATCGTTTTTGCCACCGCCAGTTTCATCTCCGAGACTTTTGAAAATCCCAGACGAGCTGCCATTTCTTCGTTCGTACGCACATCCGCCTGGTACCACAACTCATTATGAAACGCAGCATAAAACTTTCCATATTGACCGGTAAAGTCCTCATGATGGCAATGGAGCCAGTCATAGTCATCAAGAGCATTGGTGAGAACATCCTCGTCCCAGATAACATCGTACTTTATTTCCGCATAGGATAATGCAAGGGTTACGGCATCATCCCAGGGTTGGGCAGAGGGGGGAGAGTACACCGCGATAGCCGGTGCTTTCACCAGTTCCACCCGCTCCATATTTTCAACTTCAATTTCCCGATAGATATCCGCAACCTGGCTCTGTGATATTTTTTCCGATGAAACCCCCATCAGTAAACAGAGGTCGGCTATCTCTTGCGAGTAGTCCACAAGAAACGAGCCGCCGCGATAATTCAGCAGCCATTCACCTTTATGCCCTTTTTCCAGGGCTTTATAGACAACTCCGTATGCTTTCAGATGGTCGGTTTGTGTCTTGTCCATCGGGATTAACAGCGATGCCGCATGGGTAACACCTGTCAGCAGCAGCAGTGCGATAATGGCAATTATCTTTTTCATACAGCCTTATTACCTAAAAGAAAAAATCTTGTAAACATTGTTTGTTACCTATCAATAATTGTACCCGACCCCTGCCGGGCAGTTCCGGTAATACTCTTTGTTATTCTGATGGTATAACAACTCACTTCGGCAGGCGTCGTTTCAAACGGGCACAAAAAGAGCCGTCCATTTTGTTTAATACCGGGTATGTTTTCACAAATCCCCGGTCGCTGACCAGTTCATCATCGTAGTATTGACTGGCTGATTCAATCGTGAAGTCTTTGTTCCGAAGAAGAAACTCTTCCACAATCTGGTCATTTTCTGCCCTGATGATAGTACATGTTGAATACACCAGCACACCACCCGGTTTGACTAATTTGGCAGCGCGTGAGAGCATACCAGCCTGGATAGAGGCAAGATTGGTAATATCATCACGGGTCTTTGCCCAGCGCAGGTCCGAGTTTTTTCCAGCCGTTCCCCACCCGGAGCAGGGCGGGTCAAGCAGTACCCGGTCAAAAGGACCGCCCTTGAATTGCATCATATCACAGACTACGGGGGAAATAATTTTTATCCCCAGCCGTTTTGCATTTTCCTGGACCAGTTGCAACCGCTGGTGAGATTTATCAACAGCAGTCACACGACCTCTATTACGCATCCGAATAGCCATGTAGGTCGTTTTTCCTCCCGGTGCTGCCGTGAGGTCAATAACATTTGTATTCGGGCGTGGGTTAAGCAAACGAACCGCCAATCCCGCCGATTCATCTTGTACAAAAACTTTCCCGGTGTCGATAAGCTCTGATTGCAAGGGTAACCCGGATTCTTCGATATGGATAAATTCCGGGAGATATTTGCCGTATGAAAACTCGATATTATTTTTTTGCAGGATATTGGCGACTTCGTCCGGTTTCGCTTTCAGGAAATTGACGCGGTAGGTCACATGGGGTGGTTTATTGAATGTTTGCAGCAACTTTTCTGTTTTGTCGTAGCCAAACTCATTGAGAGCATACTCAACAAAATACTCCGGGAAACTGTAAAAATCGGCAAGATATTTAACCGGGTTTTCTTCCTTGCTGATAAACTTTACCTTTTCCGGTTCACGCAATGATGCCCGCAGTACGGCATTGACCAGATTGGCACGGGAGCGATCGGTCATATAGTGTGCCAGAGAAACCGACTCCGAAACGGCAGCAGCGGGGGGAATACGGTCGGTGAAGTGCAGTTGGTAAAACCCGAGACGAATGATATTTGCCAGTTTGAGCGGTAATTTCATGGACGGGCGGGCAAGATAGAACTTTATCTCATGGTCGAGTCGCCGCCGCATTTTGGTAGTGCCGTTGACCAGTTGTAGTAAAAAACGTTTATCTATCGGTCGCAGGACTTTGTTGCCGATAACATGCTGAATGGCGATGTCGGTAGGTTCGCCTCGTTCAATAAGAACAAGCGCTTCTACCGCTGCGGCCCGGATCGGGTCAATTTTTTTTTGCGATTTTTTCAGTGGCTGGGTGACCATAGACAATTATTGTTATAAATCCATTGGGTTTATTCTCTGTCCCTGTTCATCAATACGGTACATTTCACGACGGTGCATTTGGTATGCCAGTGCCGGTATTTCATCGGGGGGAAATAACAACCCCAGTACTTCCACCGGACGAGCGTACCCGCCATCACTTAACCCCAGGGTCATAATCAATTTGTTATCTTCAATTTCAATAGCGTATATTGCCGGACGAATATCAACAGTCCGCACGGTATCCTTTCCTGTTCGTTCGATTTCCAGTGATGATTTATCCATGAGGTGAGTTATGTTTTCTTGTATATCGGCAATATTGGCATCATGCTCAAGGCGTAAACTATACACTGCTCGATTGAGTCTGGAGGTGAGAGAGGGTGCTTTGCTGAGAACGATTTTGCTCTCGAAAATGCTCATTCCTTCCGGCATTGCTTTTTCCAGTTTCTCTATCATGTAGGGCATGACATTTGATTCCAGCGTAATATCAACATATTCCGCTTCCGAGGTCATACCCAGCGGGAGGGGAGGTCCAAATGACAGTTTCATTGTTGGATGAAATCCCTGACTGTATGCGATCGGAATCCGTGAGCGCCGCAATGTTTTTTCAATAAGACGAAGGTTGTCAAGGTGCGACATATACCGATACCGTTCGGTTTTACCCCATCGGATACGAACCCTGTTTTTGGTCGGGGCTGCCGTATTTTGCTTGATTACTTTTTTCTTCCCCCTGCCAAACTCCATTTTTACTTCTGAAGATTGCGACTGTTCTGTTTGGGAATATGGAACATACGTAAGCAGTTGCGATGAAGTGCGGTGACGTTCTTTCTGCAAGTGTTCCTGGGATGGTCCTTTTTTAATATGGGACCAGGGGAGATCTGTCGTAAACGGTAGAGATTGAATCAGTTCCCGGTAATCGTAGCCGTGCTTTTTCAATGCATCGAACCATTTCTGCGGTTCAAATCCCTCAGTCCATCCGTCAAATCGAGCCCCGTTGCGAAACATGGTTTCGATTACATCGCCGAATCGCCGGTTTCCACGTCCGATAATACCCTGCAACACTGATGCTTCACAGGAGGGGTGCTTGATGTTGATATTACGTTGCTGGAGATTCCGCTTGATGAATTGCAATTTATTGAGGATGGTTTCCGGAGGGTTCATGGCGTCCCATTGAAAAGGGGTATGTGGCTCTGGAACAAACGGCGATAAAGTAACATTGATTGTCTTCTTTCCGGGAAAACGTCTGCCAAGCTCATACACGTTAGTTATAATATCTATTATTCCCTGCAAATCCTCATCTGTTTCACTCGGTAACCCTACCATAAAATATAACTTCAGTTTTGTCCAGCCTTTTTGATAAGCAAGTTCGGCAGTATCATAAATAGCAGCATCGGGAATCTCTTTCCTGATAAACAGCCGTAAACGTTCCGTACCGGCTTCGGGAGCAATCGTAAGCCCGGATTTCCGTACATACTTGATGGCATCAAGCAGGGCAGGAGTGATTGTCCCCGGTCGAAGTGAAGGAAGCGATACCGCTACTTTTTGTTTTTCCAATCGTCGGGCAACAGTTGTTGCCAGTTC
>JAJRZL010000285.1 GCA_024275255.1 Candidatus Zixiibacteriota bacterium
ATAGGCTGCCTCCCGGTAATCAACGACAATAACGAGCTCATCGGTATTGTCAGTGATAAGGATATTTTTCACGCTATTTACGAAAGCCAGCATGGTTTCACTTCTTTGAAAGTAAGCGACCTGATGACCATTGATGTGATTGTCGGTCTGTATGATGATGATTTGGATTATATTGCCAGTGTTATGACCTACAATCGGATACGCCATGTTCCCATTGTCGAGGGGAAGAAAATTGTCGGGCTCTTGTCCATTGGTGATATTGTAAAAGCTCAGATGAAAAACATGGAATTTGAAAATCGGTACTTGAAGCAATATATTGACGGTACGTATCCGGCATAAATAAACAGGCAAGTCCTCTCACAACTAACGAGAACTTGCCTGTAAATTTGTAGATTGAGAGTACGAGAATTTACTTCAGACTTCCATGACTTCCTTCTCTTTTTTCTCGAGAATTTCGTCGATTTCTTTGATATGCTCATCAGTCAATTTCTGAATATGCTCAAGGGCATCGTGGAGTTGGTCTTCGGATATTTCTTTATCCTTTTCGAGCTTTTTAGCATCGTCATTGGCATCACGCCGGATATTACGGATAGCAACCCGCCCTTCTTCGGCAATATGCTTACACTGCTTTACCAGAGTCTGACGTCGTTCTTCGTTCAATGGTGGAATCGGTAACCGAATAATTTGCCCATCGACCATCGGGTTCAGCCCGAGATCGGCTGCCTGTATTCCTTTCACGATATTGCCTACGGTTGATTTATCAAATGCCTGGACCATTAATAAACGTGGTTCCGGTGCAGATATTGTTGCCACCTGCTTTAAGGGCATCTGAGAACCATACGCTTCGACCATCACATTATCCAAAAGCTGAGGAGTCGCTTTTCCGGTTCGTATTGCAGACAGTTCCTTCTTTATCGCCTCAAGCGTTTTATGCATCCGCTCATGGGTTGTCTCATACAGTGTATCCAACATATCGAATCCTCCCGAATTTGTGCTTATCTCTTCAATAATCTATCGGGCAGTCGTAATTAACGTACCGACATTTTCCCCCATCACCGCCCGTTTCAGATTCCCGGAGCAGTTCAAATCGACAACACGCAGGGGGATATTATTATCTTTCAAAAGAGAAACTGCCGTTGAATCAATAACTTTCAGTTCCCTGGTCAGGACATCCATATAGGTCAGACGGGAGAAGAATTCAGCATCAGCATTTTTTTTCGGATCATCTGAATATACTCCATCAACATTGGTTGCCTTTATCAACACTTCCGCCCCGACCTCCATCGCCCGCAACGAGGCTGCGGTATCAGTCGTGAAATAGGGATTCCCGGTTCCCGCAGCAAAAATAACCAGCCGACCTTTTTCCATATGACGCACAGCACGCCTGCGGATATATGGTTCGGCAAACTCTTCAAGTTTAACTGCTGACATGACCCGTGTGAATATCCCCATTTTTTCCAGGGCTTCCATCATTGCCAGAGAATTTATCACCGTCGCCAGCATCCCCATATTATCAGCTGTGACCCTGTCCATCCCCCGTCCGGCAGTATCCAGTCCCCTGAAAATATTACCACCACCGACCACTACCCCCAGCTCCACCCCCAGCTCTTTTACTTCGCGGATTTGGTGGCAGATAGTTTCTATCGTTGGAGTATCAATCCCAAATTTTCCGGGTCCGACCAATGCTTCCCCGGAAATTTTGATGAGAGCTCGTTTGTAATATGGCTTATCGCTCTCAGAGCTCATGCTACTCCCCTAACCGATATCGTACAAAACGGCGAATACGAATATTCTCTCCAAGAGATGCAATCATCTCATTGACGAGCTCACCAACTGTTTTGTCGCCATCTTTCACGTACGGCTGTTCGAGAAGAACGGATTCAGCAAAAAACTTCTCCATCTTCCCATCAACAATTTTATCAATAATCTTTTCGGGTTTTTTCTCATTAAGGGCTTGCTGACGATAAACTTCACGCTCCTGCGCAACAACTTTTTCGTCAATCTCTTCACGAGAAACACAAAGCGGGGCTGAGGCTGCTATGTGCATAGCGACATTCTTCGTAAACTCCCGGAACTGGTCCGTACGAGCCACAAAATCTGTCTCACAATTGATTTCAACCATCACTCCGAGTTTATCACCGGCATGTACATACGTTGCAATGACACCTTCCGCAGTTGCTCTTCCCTCTTTTGAGGCAGCTTTGGCAATACCCTGCTCCCGGAGATATACGGCTGCTTTTTCAAGGTCGCCACCGACTTCCTGAAGAGCTTTCTTGCAGTCCATCATCCCGGCTCCGGTTTTTTCCCGAAGCTCTTTTACCTGTTGTGCACTTATACCCATTGACCAGTTCTCCTACCTGTTTCTTACATACCGCCTTCAACTTCGGGGGTTGTATATGTTTTCAACATCCTTTCCTTTTCCGGCTCCGGTTCTTCTGTTTTCTCTTCCGGGGCTGCATGTTGAGCTTCGATAGCAGCATCAACCAAGGCATGGATAAGAATACGAATTGATTTTATGGCATCATCATTAGCAGCAATCGGGAAATCAATCAAATCCGGATCGGCATTGGTATCAACAATCCCGATTATCGGAATACCCAACCGCGATGCTTCCGCTACGGCAATACGTTCCTTCTTGGCATCGACAATAACGACCAGACCCGGCAGGTAATTCATATCTTTGATACCACCCAGAACATTTTCCAGCTTTTGCGCTTTGTGTTCTATTCTGGCACGTTCCTTTTTGTGGAACTTTTCCAGTGTGCCGTCAGCACGCATTTGTTCAATGTCTTTGAGCTTCTTAATGGAATTCTTAATCGTGTTAAAATTAGTCAGCATCCCACCAAGCCATCGTTCGGTAACATAAAAGCCGTTACAACGAGCAGCTTCTTCTTTAATTACTTCCTTGGCTTGTTTCTTGGTGCCTACAAAAAGGATTGATTTACCGCGACTGACAGTCTCGCGTACTTTCTTCTTTGCCTGTTCAAGGGCATTGAGCGTTTTTTGTAAGTCAATGATATAAATACCATTACGTGCCGCAAAGATAAACGGCTTCATCTTGGGGTTCCAACGTCGCGTCTGATGACCAAAATGAACCCCGGCAGCAAGCAAATCGCTTAGTTGTAGTTGTGCCATGAGCTTCCTTTTAGATTAATGGTTTATCGTCACCCCGACCTCATTCCTGATCAGACCCTGAAGATTATTAGGGACCTCTGATCCGGTCCGTCGGGATTGTTTATTTCCCTGCCATGCAGGGATAAGTTGTACTCGTTAACGTTTCGAGTATTGGAACCGTTTACGAGCTTTTGGCTGACCATATTTCTTACGTTCAACCTCACGCGGATCCCTGGTCAAAAAGCCATTCTTCCGCAATGTCGGACGCAGTCCGGGATCCAGTGCCGTTAACGCACGGGCAATAGCCAGACGAATCGCACCAGCCTGTCCGGAAAGACCACCTCCACGAGTAGTGCAGGTGATGGTCACTTTGTCAGCCATTTCCGTAGCCAGAAGCGGTTCTTTCGCATGAGCTACCAACGGATCGCGGGTCAAATAATCTTTGATGTCCCGACCATTTACGGTTATCCGCCCATCACCTTTCAGAAGGATAGCGCGGGCAACTGCTGATTTCCTACGACCGGTAGCTGCAAATCTGTTTTGTTCCATGTACATCTACTATAGTTACAGTTTCAACATTTCTGGTTTCTGGGCTTTATGCGGATGCTCAGCACCGGCATACACATGAAGCTTTTTCAACATTTTGCGACCCAGACGATTTTTGGGCAGCATTCTTCTCACCACGAGCCGAAACAAATCATCCGGCTTTTTCTGCATCATTCTTTCAAACGTGGTTTCTTTCAACCCACCCGGGTAACCGGAATACCGGTAGTATTTCAGACGAGTCGGTTTATTTTTACCACTCAACCTGACATTACGGGCATTGATTACCACTACATGATCCCCGGTATCCAAATGGGGAGTAAAAATCGGCTTATCCTTGCCACGCAAAATAGTGGCAACTTTCACCGCAGCACGTCCCAAAACAACACCATCAAGATCGACAACCCACCACTTCCGGTTGTTGGGATCAATTTTAGGTATAAATGTTTTCATGTACCAACCTAACTCATTATGTCCTAAACTTAAAACAGCCTACAATTATACGGGCTTTTATTGATATGTCAATACATCGTTTGAAAAAAATGACAATATTTTTCAAAGACGTCTTCATGCCGGCTCTCTCCCCACAAAGGTATTGTATTGTCGTACAACAACATACAACAATCGCCTTGCGTCCAGCCATTATTTATAATAAAAAATTCATTTTTTCTATAAATCTCAACATTTTTTATAACAATATCGTTTTCACTGCGAATCGTTTTACTATATCTCGGGAAAAAAATAAGGCGCTCCTTATTGTCTCTCAAACAAGAAGCGCCTTCCACAGAAGGTATGACACCATTTTATAATTTACCGACCAGCTCCAAGCCCGGTTTAAGGGTTTCACTACCCGGTTTCCAGCTTGCCGGGCAAACTTCGCCACCATGCTCATAAACAAACTGGGCAGCCTGAAGTTTGCGGAGCAGTTCCTCCGAAGAGCGTCCGATAGAATTGTCATGGACTTCGTATGCTTTCACCAGTCCGTCAGGATCGATAATAAAGGTCCCGCGAAGGGCAAGACCAGCTTCTTCAATCATCACACCGTAATCACGGCTAAGTGTTCCTGCCGGATCAGCCAGCATCGGGAACGTTATCTTTCCAATTGTCGGTGAATCATCATGCCACGCTTTGTGAACATACGCCGTATCGGTGGAAGCTGAGAGCACTTCCGCATTTAACCCTTTGAACTTCTCATAGTTATCAGCCAGTTCACCAAGCTCCGTGGGACAGACAAAGGTAAAGTCAGCCGGATAGAAAAAGAGGATTACCCACTTCCCCTTGTAATCACTCAGGTTGATTTTCTTGATGTCATTCTCATAGTAGGCATCCAAACTGAAATCAGGGGCAGGTTCGTTAATTTTCACCATCTTGTTTTCCTTTCTTTCTTTAATATAGATTAAATGGCTACTGTTACTCTCTATTTTTGGTCAAATCTACACATAAATCGGAGAAAATCAATAGTTGTAACACCAAAATCTCCAATTCTTCACCTTCCAATTATCCATAGAAACAAAAAATCATTAAAAGAGTTTCCAAATAATTCAAATATAGCTGCATATTTACAACTTTTTAGCCGGGATTATATATGATAGCACTGATACATAATTATTCGAATATTGTAAACTATGAATTTGAGAAACAAACGTGACGATTCTCCAAAACAGGCAGTGATAAGACGTAAAGGGGGATATAAAAACATTCATCATGGTGGGTGAAATCAAACCATGACTACAACAACCCCTTTTTTCAATATTTTCTAACAAAGCCCCCCTCTTTCTCAGTCTATTTCAACTTGCAAGCTATAAGCCAGCCATCTGCATGAAGGTCTCGGCTTTAAGAAAATCCTCCCGAAGCTCTTCTTCAATTTCATCCATATTATCTTCGGATAGCTGCAAGTATTCCATAACCTTGCGATGCAGTTCCACTTCCGGATCAACAAAGGTTGTATCGTCAAAGGTACGCTTTGCCATGTAATCAGCCAGGTGGACAATTGACACAAGGGGATCTTCGAGAAGGTTTTCTAACTCATTTACACGGTGATGAAGTGAAATCGCTTTAGCGAGATTTTTTGGTAATTTCCACTGGACGGCAAGAAAACCTCCGATTTGTGCATGATTGTACCCGACAATCTTGTCTTCCAGTTGATAATCCGGGGTGGTATTATCTTTCAGACGTGCTTCTTTCAGTAATGCCGCTTCTTCCTTTAGAAAACTAAGAACAACAATTTTGCCGATATCATGCAATAAACCAGCCGAGAAAGCGGCATCGGGGTCAACTATTCCGGCAGCTTTTGTTTTCCGGGCAAGAATACGACAACAAGCTCCGGTTGCAAGTGAATGCCGCCAGAACTTTTCCTCAAACTCCCGGTCAACATCTGTCCCTTTGAACATCCCTAACACACTGGCAGAGAGGACAAGGTTTTTCACCGCTTCCATTCCCACAATCACAACCGCATGTTTGACAGAATCGACCTCACGGGAGAGACCATAAAAAGCGGAATTGGTCAATTTCAAAACCTTAACAGACATTGCGGGATCTTCAGATAACACCGAAGCGACTTTCGTGGCAGAACAATTAGGATCGTTTATCACTTTTTGAATCTGTTGAAAAACGATCGGGGGAGTCGGCAGGTTGCGGATATTCGAGATAACCTGCTTTACCTTGTTATCAATAGTTTCTACTGTAGTCATGGTCTCACTATTTAGTTATAAATTTTCATCCTGTACTGTACGACTTATTTCATCGGCAAGTTTTTCAGCTATTTTTCTCATAATATCAGGCTGGTCATAAAACCCGGATTTTACCCGTACCCGAGCCAGTCTGATTTTATCGTTTTGCTCACCAGCACCAGCACCATCCACCTCATTCGTGTATTCCGATGTTTGAGATGAATCAATACCGTAACGTACCAGCATTTCGTCAGCAAGGCTTGCCAGCTTGTCCCGTGTTTGAACCGAGGACAAATCAAGCCGGTCTTCCTGTTTTTTTTGAATTGCCGGTGCAGGCTGTTTTTTCGTCTTTTCCTCAACGGAATCGACAACCTGTTTTCTGTTTCGCAAGGGTCCTATTTCCATGCAATCACCATCTCTTTTTCCGCTACCCGGTAAGAATAGTCAATATTGCTGTTCCATGTACTATCCTTCACCTTCGAGCAATTTCACCTTTACTTCTTTCCATCTACAAATTGCGGCGACGGTTCCACATCGCTGATATATTGCAATATTTTACGGCTGTTTTTCAACACCCCAAGCTCTTCTTTAATCCGGGCATAGCGTCCTTCAAGATATTCTTCACATTCTTGTACAACTGCCATACTTTTTTTGACTAACACGGTAATACTGGCAGCAAGTTTTTTCACCTCAGGTAACACGGTAACCATCTTAAAGAGCTTTGGGTCTTTTTCTCGTAACTGGGCTATTTTTTGTTCCGAACTGTGGATACGATTGCGGTATCGTTCAATTTCTGAAAACAGGTCAAGCAGTTGAGCGTCCCTGTCAAACTGAATCAAGTCACGTTGTTTATCGAGGGTGATATATAGTGCCTGGTAAAATGAGTTCTCTTCCCGAAGTACTTTCAGTAATTCCCGTTCCATCAACTTGAGATTCTGACGATCAATAGTACCCATAATCTATACCGACTGGTTAAAATGACCAGTGCCTGTCTCCGATGACACCGTTGCGGCGGCGGGTTCCTGTTTTTTCTCCTGATCTTTCAACCCCTGCCAACCTTCACGGATATTTTTCAATATATTAATGTTATCGTCAATCCTGCTCAAATCTTTTGTGGCTTGAATCATATTTGCCTGATTGATAAGAAAAACATATAGCTGACCCAACTGTTTTGCGATATCACCTCCCTGCTCAAAATTAAGTGTCGTGTACAAGTGTGTGATAAACCGCTTGGCACGCTCCAACTGTTGAAAGCCGGCTTCATTATCTTTGTCATGATAATATTTCGAAGCCATCTTAAACGAATCAATTGCGCCATCATAAACTTGCAGGATAAGATCAAGCTGAGATTTGGAGGAAGTCTCCATAGCTCGGTATGTCCTGAGCCGTCCGTCCATGGGTGCTCCTTTCATTTATATGCTGTTAACCCCCGGATGAGGATCCCCAGTTGCTGTTAATTCCCGCCAGTTGATTGGCAAGGTATTGCCCCGTTGAATTCAACTGACCCAATGCTGTTTCCATATCGTAGAATTTTTTATACAGTGCTGCCCGACGCATGGAAAGCCGTTCGTCAATCTCTTCCACACGCTCTTTTAACAAATCTATTTGCTTTTGGTACGCTGAAATTTTCCGGTCGAGCATCCCATCACCAGATTTGGTATAACTATTTACGACATCTTGCAAGCGTGCAGCAACACCTTTTGTTATAGTGATAGTACCTTCCACACTGTCATTGACCTGGCTGCTGTCGAGAGTGATTTTCAGCACTAACCCGTCAGTCGTTTCGTTCCCTTTTTTCCCTCTCAGCAGTTGCCCGGTTCCTTCTGCCTCTTCCCCGTTGATAGTACCGGCAACATCGGTCCCTTTCGTGCTGGTACTGTTCAGAAGCCCAAGTTGCGAGTATGCCGAGTTAGAGATAGAAGAAATAAGCTCTACTTCAGAGGTGGAACCATACGAACCATTCACAAATTTGAGGTATCCTCCCGTCGCCGTAGTTACCCATTCAACCCTGACTCCGCGAGCACCTATTTTCTCATCATTATCTATTTTTGCCTGTATCTCTTTTACCAACGCATCAGAGGACGAATAGGTTTTCGATGTCAACACAAGTTCATTAGACTCAACTCCGTCAATCTTTAATTTCAGCGTATTATTGGAGCTGGTAATCGTTATCGGATTAGTGGCCAAATCGTCAATTTCTCCACCGGTCAGCATTCCCTGAGTGGCTGCCTGAGTTATATCAACGTTGTAATCTTCACCTATTTTGGTTGCGCTGGATGACGAGATATACTGTATCCCATTGCTTGAAGAAAAACCAGAGGCAGTGAATAGCGACATCACATCATCCAGGTTGTTTCTAAGCGCATCCTCTAATTTTGCCGAATCGGTAATAGCTAACCGACCATCACCTTTCGTACGAATACCAATTGTATATAATTGTGAGTAGTTTGACTGAATACCGGGAATCTTTGAACCGATAGCGTTGCTCATCGAGTTCCGAATTGTCCAGAGGGTAGAATCGCCAAAAAGAACGCCGGATTCATTTGTCTCCTGGTTGTACTTATTCTGTTCTTCTATATAGTCCACGACTTCATTATATTTTTTAATAAAGTCATTGATATCATTTTTAATCCCATCAACATCAACATCAGTTGCAATCGTTACTGTTTCACCTGAGGCGGTCAGGCGGGAGACGGTAAACGACAGGTTGCTTATAACATTCTTGAACGTATTCGTTTCTGATGATACTGTTATTGCCGAACCGGATCCTTCACCGGAACCAAATGATACTTTCGCATTCGATGCTTCCTGAATCAACGGGGCAAACGTGCTTACCTGAAAGGTGTCGCCAGCATTTAGTTGCCCATCGGTAAAGCTCAGTTTCAACCCATCGGCTCCAGCCCCGACCAGTTCTACTTCCGTGTCGGCTTGAGAGACAATAATGGTTCCGCTATTGACACCATCAGTCCATGCAATTTCGATGTTATCCGTACCGATAGTCTGACTACCGGTTCCCTGCACTGTGAATGAGTACACTTTATTTTCTGAACCGGTATAGGATGCCGTAGCACCAAGAGAAACCGTAGAGGTGGAAGTAGAATCAAACGAGAGTACTTCCGGGTCATCAAACGATGCCGTAGCATAA
>JAJRZL010000286.1 GCA_024275255.1 Candidatus Zixiibacteriota bacterium
ACCCCGCGTGAACACTGTGTAGCGCTCGACGGTGAAGATGGATGACAGAACCCGCACGCCTCGGCATCCTGCTGGGGAATAAAGTTGGCATGCCAGCCATGCATGGCAGCCGGTAATGACAATACCCCTTCTTTCCCTTTTGCCTTGAGCACCGGGTCCTCATGGCAGCTTTGACACAGTTTTGGCTTACCGTTAAGAGCTTCAGCATAGAGATTCGTACCGCTTATCCTGTCATGTGCTTTCAGAATATTGGTGGCCGTTTCATCGGAAATACCAAACTTACCATCGACCCGCCCCTCACTGCCATGACAATTACCACATCCCATGGTGGAAGTAGGAGCGACAACTTTCGTGGTCGCAACCAGTTTACCATCCGGTTTATCAAACGTAACAGGAAATACGGAAGGATCAACCTCAAGGCTGGCATAGAGTTGTTTTGTTTTCGTATCATACGCCTGAATGGTAAATGTCGGGAACGGATTAAAGGAGCCGTCATCGTTAAAGGGAACAATAGGAATCATTTCAGCCATAAATGAATGAGTTTCCTCGTTGTATTCCATCTTCCCAAACACTCCCTTGCCGCCGAGTCCGATATCCCTTTCCAGTTTTGCCCCGTAAAGCTGTTCCGCATAATCCCAGAACTTGACATGATTAGATGGGGTCTCATGTCCGGCAGGAGCAGCATAGGTGATTTCAATATTTTTCGTTACAATTTCCGGTTTCGCACCACGTTTGATAAGAATAGCTTCCAGTGTATTAGCGGGCGGCAAAATCGAGAACCAGGCATCGCAATCGGAAATACAGTGCATACCCAGATCATTCCATGCCAGTAATACATACTCATCCCTTTTCTTATCAAACGGCGGTATTTCTACGTTTCGGGGCTGGACTTCTATAGGTTCGGGAAAATCCAGATGTTTCACCCCGTTTAATTCACCGGCAATATATGTTGCCAGCGCTCGTTGTTCTTCATCATTCCCGACAAATTGAGGCATATACTCATGAATCTTGCCGATACCCTCAATCATAGCATACATACCAAGATACGGGAATTTCTTTGTTGTCTTCTGGATGCTTCTCCAGATTCCGTTATCAGTATGACAACGAAGACACTGGATTCGGAAAAGATTTTCCCCGGCTTCCATTTTGTCGGCATCAATTACGTTATGAGTAGTAACCCACTTAGCACTTTTCAGAATACCATTTTCGTTGAGCCGTTCCTGATGTGCTTTCATAATACCGGTAGTGTACATGTAGTCGCTGATAATATATGGCTTGCGGGCGATTTCCCGGGTGTATTCAAAACCACCCATCCACGCTAACCCAACAGCAACCAAAACAAATGTCAGCACCCGCTGGAAAAAGATATTTGCCCGCATGGAGAGCAGTATCCCGAAAATAAATATCAGCAAAGTCGAAATCCACAAGACATTTACAAAGATGGAAGTATCAGGATTGAGGATAAAGGCGGTATGCTGAATCATTTCGGGAAGCATATTGTAGTACCATAACCCTGAAAGGACAAGACCGATAGCAGGATATAACATCCATTTGGTACAGTACCGCATCAACTGAGTACGAAACTTGCTGTCTTTGAAAAATACTGCGGTGACATATCCAAAGATACCGGCAAACATAATTGATGCAAAGGTCCTGAAGAATGTCGAGGGAAGATAGGATGGGTTGAAAAAACCGTCCCAGAACGCACCTGTTTCCAGCCATTTACCGGGAGTAAGCATGAAACTCAATATCCCGTTGATGATAACCAGGCTTAACCAGGCAAACAGGAAGTATAAAAAGGCAACTTTCAGACGGTCTTTAACCTTGAGCTTATCAAAATAGTAGTGATACACCAGTAACGCGACTATTTCACCAAGGAAAAATACCCATCCAATCGCCCAGCCAAACACAAAGTTATGTATGAGCTTGGATGTCGCCCCAGGGTGGACCAAGGCTATCACAAACCAGATGCCGACTCCTGACATTCCTCCAAAGACCATGGTCAACAGCAGGAAAAACCAGGTATGTTTTCTCACATATTTTGTTAACTCGGGATTATTTTCTTTTACGCTTTTCCGGTCGGTCAACCAGAGAAATAACCCTCCCCCAACCGCAAGGTGCGAGACATACACATGCGTAACAGCAATAATGGCGATAAGCGTCCCACCGCCAAGCCAGCTCAGTTCCCAGATTGGATAATTCATTGTGCCACCCTCCTCCGATCAGCAGTAACGGCAAGATTAATCATATATCCGACAATAATCAGACCTACGATAAATACGACAAAAAATAACGCCATTACACTATATTGCGGGTTGACATGCAAATTGCTTACACTGAAAAACTTGTTCAAATATGCCGCTCTCAGAAACGCTCTGGTCAACACCATAGTAGCTACTGTTCCAAGCAACAACCAGACAGTGGGCCACAATCTCTTTAAGAAACCTGTTATCATTGCCCCCATTCCCATTAGAATTGATATACCGAAGACAAAACTATAAAGGTTGTTTTCCCCCAGAAATAATGCTCGAAGATGCCCCGGTAGAGCAATCAGGAACCAAAGCCCGATAACCATCTGGATTGCTGTCCCAATACTGAAAACCCGTAAACCGGACTCAATATTTTTCATTGACTTGAGTGGATCCTTTGTCCGCCGAAAATACCACACGACCGATGAAAACAACCCGGCAACAGCCACCGATGCCACGATAAAGTGCAAATATCTCGGAATCAATGTCGCCTCACCCCAATTGAGATTCCCACCGCTGCGATCAGCAAAATACATTGTCCATTTCTGCGGTTGAACCATCAGGGTCATGTTGTTAACTTCGATAAAGGCAATATACAGTACCAACCCGGCAGCAATTGCCAGTGAGATAGTCGCCAGCGACGGCTTCCTATCTCGTGATTGTTTGTAAATGTAAATTCCGTAGTAAGCAATAATCAGTGAAGGAATAACCAGTATCCAGGCAACTGCCATAATTACCGAACTGGAATAAAAGAAATTTCCATACAGAACTTGCATAAACAAAAGCGGAGCAACCCCGAATGTCACACTCAGAGCAAACATGGTTGGTATTTTGGTTGTTAAAGTACTCTGAAACGGGTTCGATGCTGCTTCTGATGGTTTGGATAATCGGTTATATAAGAGCAACAAGATACCACCTAACACCACGTTAACGAACACCATGTGAATAATAAACGTAAACGTTTCCAACGTTTCGAATACTCCCCATGGAGCCGGGAT
>JAJRZL010000014.1 GCA_024275255.1 Candidatus Zixiibacteriota bacterium
TATATTTTTGCAAGTGGGGGTACGAGTGAACGTCCGAACTGATTAAGAGGCATGCCGGAGTGGAGCTATCCCCTATTCTCTTAAATTCATGTAACAGTAATTGTGAATAGTTATTCAACAATGGGACATCAGTTTATCCACCTGCTTGTGGAAGAGAAGCATATTTATATGTAAGATATCCTACTTCTGCACCCGAAAGTTCAAACGATTGATTAAGTATTCTGGGTTCAAACGTTCTCCAGTGCCTCGTTCCAGCAAGTCCCGCCAGTCATAACGAGCGCCGAACCGGAAGTAATTCTGAACAAGAAACGCTCCTACCGATGGATTATCAATAATATCTCCATACATTTCCCTGAGCTTGGCAAGGGTTTGAGCAGCTATGATATCGGCATAGAGGTAATTTTGAAGATATACCGGGTGCGTGGTGTATTGGATAATTCCAGCCCACGGATATAAGTCATCATGACGGGGAAGCATCATATATCGTTCGAACAAATCCCAGTATAGTTTATTCGCATCACGGTTGGGATTATTGTACATTTCATATTCAAACATCAGCCGGGTCAACGTAGTACGCAGGTAAATAATATCAAGATCATGTCTTGCTTGTTTGACAGACTCAATCAGTGATGGCGGCAGGTGGGCATATTTTTTAAGCCAGAGTTCTTCATCACAAAACGCTGCAAATATCTGAGCCATTCCCTCACTCCAGGCAGCATCAACCGCATTGGTAAATAACGGTCGGTCCTGTGCAATACTGGCAAAATGAATAGCATGACCGATTTCATGAAATAACACCCGGTTACTGTAAGCGCCATCGGTAATATTCGCCAGTACCCGGATATCGTACGGTATCTTAATCGGAAACGCATACGCCAGTTGTGATTTTTGTAATCTTGGTGCCAAGTCAAAGTATATCGGCATCTTATCAAGATTGAACCCCAATGGCTTCAGGCTGTTTTTTATGTAAGCCAGTTGAGAATCGGCTGGAAAATAAATATCAACTTTACTGTTGATACTGTTATACGCATACGCAAGGTCCCATATTTCAACATGCGTTAGATTCAGCCGGGATTGGATATCCTGAATAATGTCCCGGTAAGGCTGAAGGCTCAATGAGTCGAGTTGTTGCAGTAATTTCAGGTATTGACGCGTATCAATTTCCCGATTATTAAAGATAAGCGACAGGTAATTCGTATAGCCCAGCTTACGGGCTTCCTGATTCCGCAGCCGGAACAACCTTGTAACGCCTTGAGAAAGTTTTTCTCCTGCCTGGCAATATGCACGATATGCTTTTTCTCTCCGGGAACGACTTTCACTTGTCCTGTAAAGTGTATATAACTCGTTTTGTTGATATTGTTTCCCATCAAGTTCAGCACGAAATGAATTATCAATCTGTGTCAGATTGTCACGCAACGAACCGATAAGCGCATTTGTTTCAACCTGTCCGCTGGCAAATGAGGTCAGGATAAGTTTCAAACGGCGAATATCGACCTCGTCAGTCAACAGCTTTTTCCCTTGTTTGAGTATTCGGGCTGTTTCTTTATTGGAAATAAGGTAGTTATATAACCCCCGAAAATAATCAAGAGAATCGGCTGTTCCGGTGGTATAAAGGTTCCATGTTTCCTGTGCAATGCGATAATCCAGCCAGTCCATCTTCTGCTCGAGCGAATCCATTGTGGTCAATACCTGTTCGCGGGTAATGGGCGTTTCCTGACAAGAGATAAGCAGCATAGCCGATGCCAATAGAGTGATACATATCGTACGAGTAATCATTGTTTTTATTCCTCTTTCAGATCGGCGAAATACGACAACGCCATTGCATAGCCATAAAACCCGAAACCGGTAATTTGCCCGGTAACAACAGGGGCAATGACTGATTTGCGACGGAATTTTTCACGTGAATAGATATTAGAAAGATGCACCTCAACAGCTTCAATGCCGATAGCTGTAATCACATCCCGCAACGCATAACTGTAATGAGTAAACGCCCCCGGATTGATAATAAGACCGTCAGCTTCAAATCCCTTTTGCTGAAGGTAGTCAATAATTTCACCTTCTGAATTAGACTGGAAAAACTCAACATCTATGTGCAGTTCCTTTGCCATCGCATCCAGCCGTTTGTTCATTTTATCAAGTGTTTCCGAACCATATATTTCCGGTTCCCGTTTACCCAGCAGGTTCAGGTTCGGTCCGTTCACTATTAAAATGCGAGGCATCCTTGTCTCCTTATGCTTCATATTGTCTGAGCGCCATCTGAAGCGCCCGGCGTACCAGTTTGCGTGGTACACTATCATTTATAATCGGCTGTCCGGGCTTTTCAATCAAGACAAATCTGAGCTGTTTCCCCACCCGTTTTTTATCAAGCAACATGGCATCAAGAGTCGCATTGAGGTCAATGGCTCTCTTGGGAATAAATTGTATGACATGTTCAACCAATTGCCGGTATGTTTCCAGGTAACGGGCTCGTGATGACTTCAACAACACACTGAGATTAATTGCTGCCAGCAAGCCGATAAGAACTGCCTCGCCATGCAAAAGCCGGCCATAACCGAGAGATTTTTCAATAGCGTGACCAAAAGTATGCCCAAGATTCAGGATAGTTCGTATTCCGCTGTCGCACTCATCACGAGATACGATAGCCGCTTTGTATTGTATGGAAAGACGGATAAGTTTTACCAAATAGCGCTGGTGAAGCAAGTCACCGGTACTAAGGTATTTTTCCAGGGTGTCAAGCATAGCATTATCAGCCAGTCCGGCATATTTTACAATTTCACCCAATCCGGCTATTATTTGTCTTTTCGGAAGCGTATAGATAAAATCCGTATCACACAGTACA
>JAJRZL010000287.1 GCA_024275255.1 Candidatus Zixiibacteriota bacterium
ATTGCTGGCCGGGCTTTTTCATGGCTCGAGTCTGGCGCTGGACTTTAAGATCACGGAGGTGGTCGAAGTCGGGCCGATTTACGGCGGCGGGCTGACTGAACCGGCCCAGTGGTCGCCGGACGGGACGAAGCTGGCGTATTTTTATGACGGCCAGCTCATAATCGCCGACACGCTGGGCAAGAGTTCGCCAGTGGCCAAGATCGACCTGCCGCCGCACCGGTTCGTCTGGTCATCCGACAGCGTTATCATCGTGTATCAACGCGAGCAATTTACAGATTCTGTTGATAAGAAATTAAGCAGCCTCAACAGATTGATTTCCGTCAACATTGAAACCGGCGAACAGGCACTCCTGGAAGAATTCGTCAATCGTGTTGGTGACACATATCAGAAGATTTCGCACATTTTCAAAGGGCCATACCTGACGGTAGAGGGGAATGCTTATTACTACGTTCAAGAAAATTACCAGGCTGGCAGAAGACCCCCTGAGGCTACAATCCAGATGGCGCCGGGGTTGCCGCCAGAAAAAGCTGACCTGACACGAAACTACATCCTGCGAACTGCCGTTCCGCACTCCGAAACCCTCTGCGCTACAACCGATGCCTTATATCTCGTGCGAGCCGACTTCAAGGATTCCGTTAGAATTTCTAACAAATTCTACGGAGGGTATATGGGCATGCCGGTGAGCTTGAGTCGGGATACGACGCACATCATGTTTGGCGGTGTAATAGTGAGGCTGGCTGATGATAAACAGATTATTCTTGATACACTCATCAAGAAGTTTCCGATGCCAGAAGGGACGAAAGTGTGCGGATTTGGTGATGAGTCTTTCAATCCGATATTTACGGAGGTTGTCTTCAGATTGTCATGTGACGATGGACACAAATACGTTTTTGACCGAATGGGAGTGTTCGATTATACTACAAACCAGTTTGTAATTCTTGACACCCTTCTCAAGCTCAGCAACTGTCATAGTCCGGTCTACGCGCCGGACGGCAAGCGCATTGCCTTTATTTCCGAAGGAGTGCTCTACTTTCTCAAGAGGGCGGTTAGCGATGTTGAAAATAAGGATTGAATTGTTGGTCTTGACGGCATTGCTGTGCTGTCTTATTCCTCAATCCGGGGGCTCGCAGATTATCGACCTGTGTGTCGACCCCGGACATGGAGGAACTGACGGGGGGGCAGATACATATTACGATAACTGGGAGGAGGACGACATCAATCTGATGGTGGCAAACGCCTTACTTGATACGCTTACATGGTATGGTCATTTATTCAATATAAAGTATACGCGAACTACTGATACTTCTCTTTATCTTTACTACAGGGTTTATTTTGCCAATCAATGGGACGCCGAGTATTTCATCTCAATCCATCATAATTCGGGTGGCCCGACTACCCAGCAGGGGACTGAGACCTGGTACAGCAGTAACAGCACGACGACAGGAGATTGCGGCAATTGGAGCGATCTGCCGCGAAACCCTTTCGACACGTTGGCGACAAAGGTATACAACCGGTTACGGGATGCTTTCGGTTACAACCCGCGCGGAGTCAAAGATGGTAATTTTGTGGTTCTGAAGTGCGCCACAATGCCTTCAACCATCACGGAAGCATCTTTTGTCAATACGCCCTACTTTGACTACGAGGCTACTTTGTTCCATGACAGTATCGATATGCACCACCGGGTTGAGGCGGGCGCCATTTACAGGGGTTGGGTAAGCACTATGGATGGCCAGGGCTTCGGCATGGTGGACTATGAATATCATTACAAACAACCGCATGAGGATACTCCATACGTAGAGATTCAAGTGGGGTTCGGCAATGCTCCATATGTTTATAGTGTTCCATATGTAGGAGTCTGGCTCTGGGATGAATACATTGTCCTCAACGCTATCGACTTTACCAAGACGGATAAAAAACGAAACGTCTATGAGTACACATTCCACCACTGGGAGGAACGAGACTGGTCGGCTGACACGGTCATTTACCAGTATGACAATTTAGTGAATCCGATCACCTTTAGTACCTGGTGGGCCGATGATGGGGTCCACTATTACGCTGCCTATTTCACGGGAGGGCCGTTCTATATCACGTTACTAAATCCCGCTATAGACACTGTAGAGATCATGCAAAACGACACCTTCACTATCAGATGGGGTGCGCCCGAAGGAGCCAGGCAGAGTTGTTCGTTGTACATTGATCTCTCAACAAATGGTCAATCAAGTTGGTCGTCCGTGGCCGGGCCGCTCAAGTACAACAACAATTATCCGTCCGGCAACACTGGCAGTTACGACTGGGTGGTGCCGGATGTATCCTCTGATAATTGTTACCTGCGTTTCATTGCCTGGGATCGTGCCGACAACCATGACACTCTGACTTCCCACCGGTTCGGTATCGACTGCTACAAACCGACAGCCCAATTTTATGCCAATACGTACTCTGGCGATATGCCGTTAACAGTTCAGTTCTATGACCGATCGACCCATTACCCGACCAGTTGGTACTGGGATTTTGGTGATGGCAGCACTTCCACGGTAAAAAACCCAACCCATACTTTCGATTCAGCCGGTATTTATACGGTCTCACTGACCACCACAAATCAGTGTGGAAGTGATGATACAGTAATGGTTGATTTAATTCGTGTTTCCTGTGAACTTGCAGTGGATTTTACAGCATCAACTATATCAGGTATAGCACCATTATGGGTAACTTTTTTCGATATTTCTGATCCTCCCTATGCTGGTAATTATTATTTCTGGGATTTTGGTGATGGAGATACTTCACTTGACCTGCAAGTTACAGCTCATCAATATACAACCCCAGGTTCATATACTGTATCCCTTGTAGCAAGTCTTCCCTGCGGAGCTATGGACGATACATCAAAACATTGTTTCATCACAGTTACAGACAGTTCAGGTAATATTCCCGACCTGGATAATGACGGTGTTGGTGAACCCTGCGACAATTGCCCGAATGTTTATAACCCGCTACAAGAAGATTCAGACGGTGATGGACGAGGTGATATGTGCTGTTGCCTGAATCGGGGTAATGTGGATGGAGTTATAAATGCTGGTGGTCCTGTTGATGTGAATGACCTGACATATTTAATTTCCTTTTTGTTCCAGGGTGGTCCTTCTCCGCCGTGTGAAGAAGAAGGAAATGTTGATAATGTCATCAATGGTTCTTATCCCATTAATGTTGCTGATATGACGTTTTTAGTATCATACCTGTTTCAGGGCGGTCTCTCTCCAGAACCATGTCCATAGGGGTTATTGAAAAACCTCAATATTTTCTTTCAAGCACCCTTCGACTCCGCTCAGGGTGACTTGAAAGTTATGGTCATTCAACAAGTCATGCTGAGTCCGCCTAGGCGGAAAGCATGACACCCACAAGATAACTTTTTCAACAATCCGCATAAGGTTTGGCTACCATAATATAATTATCGTCTTTTCATAAAAGAAAACGGTTCTGGTCCGCTCATCCTCTACCTGCGTAACAGTGCGAGGATAATTGTGTGAAAAATAACGCACGTAGTTCGTTGTCAAATAACAACATAATATCCAATGCGTAAACCTGCGTTAAAAAATGCGTAAAAAAACAGTGACATGTAACGTTTCTCAGTCACCTGGCACAGTTGCTTCCAATTCATATCCCACTACAACACAACCACATACAACAACTGCATCAATGCGAAACGTGTTGGCACGGTTTTTGTAATGGTAGTTCACGGAGGCATTTCAAAAGAGGGTATTCCGTATTTCTGTGAATATCTGCACAAAACATGCCCCTAACCTACGATCGCATACGGGTCCGGCTGCAGTTGTTTCTCACGACTTCCGGACCCATAGTATTTTGTTGAACGTTTTTTTATCATTCATGCAAACTTTTCACATCATATTCACCGGGTCAACATCGACTGTCAGTTTGATTGCGGCTGGTAAACCAAAATGTGACTGACTCTGTTCCCACTCACGTAACATACGTACCAATTGTACCGACTGGCGGGTTTTTACGAACAGATGCCGACGATACATACTGCGCAGGTAATACATCGGGCAGGGAGCCGGTCCCATCAG
>JAJRZL010000015.1 GCA_024275255.1 Candidatus Zixiibacteriota bacterium
AAACGGAAGAATCCCGGTTGTGTCTCCTACATGATACCGGTTATGGTAAATTCCACCAACATAACGTGCCGCCCATCCGGCTGACTCATAGTATGCCCGCCAACCGGTGTTAAAAGCTTTCAGCACCTCCTGGAAACTTTCTCCCGGTTTTTCAAATTTCGGCATAGAGTTATGCCAAAGCTCGTTGGTCAGTTTAATTTTGAACTCGCCATACGCTAATGGATCATTCCCCTGGTCAAACAGGTTACACATCGGGTCAATGCCCTTGGGACTGGAGCCAAACGCATCTTCATCAGTTCCATACACAAGGGTCGGATCCGGTGCCCGACTGGCGATTTCACGAAGTTTGGGCAGCTCTTCCAGGGGTGTTTTCGCACCAAACTCTCTATACCCATATTCTATCGCCCAGTCATCATACGGTCCGGGAACAGAAGCATAGAACTCACCCTGTTTCCTGCCGGGACCGGCGATATTGGGAGGGCCATAATCCATTACTGTCCCTCCGGTGCTGTGTATCTTGGTAAATTCAGGGTCGTTAATCTCATCCATCGTGTATATCGTAGAGGCTTTGAAATTATGGCGAAGTCCCAGGGTATGCCCGATTTCATGGGCAACCAGCTCAACGATGTATGAATAAACATACGCTTTGGTAAGCGAGTCCTTTTCTGCGAAATTCCCGGTGGCGCTTAGTATGTACGCTAATCCGAAGGCTGCTTCCATCGCTGACTCAGTACCGTATGAGCACATTTGAGGATTATTCTTCTTGATTTCATCAATGAGATTGACCCGATCGTCCTGCTCCGGTGCTATGTCCGGTGTTAAGCTGTTTTGGGAAATTGGTTTGATATAATATTCCATGTTGTTGTACATATACCGGATAAAGTCAGCAGAGACACGGATATCGGCATCGTAAATCTGCCCGGTGAAGGGGTTTGCCCGGCTTGGTCCGACAGCATATCCACCACCCGGAATGATAATCCAGCGCACGGTATTGTAGCGTACATCAGCCGGATCCCATGTAGCCGTGTCGGGCATCTGTTTGGCAATAATCGCATTGCGAAAACCGATTTTTTCAAACGACTTGTTCCAGAATTCAATACCTTCCGCAACTGCTCCTCGATATTCTTCCGGGACAGTTTTTTCTATCCAGAATACAATCGGTTCCTCCGGTTCTGAAAAGCGGGCATCGGGAAATTTCTTTTTCAGATTCCAGCGGTTGATGTAACGAACATAAGGGGTAGTGGTGTCCACGTTGGAGTAGTCTTCGTACATAGTAAGAAAATATCCCACCCGGTCATCGGCAATGCGAGGGACATAGTCGGTTTCCGGCAGAGTTGAGAGGGAATAATGATAAACGTGAAATAAGCTGTAGGGGTCCTGCATGGTGCTGGCGTAGAGTGGTTTTGATGATTTATAGTGAAGGTGAACATCAATCTCGGTATTATTTGGAAATGACTTTACCACTCCGAAATAACTATTTTTCCTGTCGAAACTGACACCGAGTTTTGCCGCCATACCCAGGAAGTAACTCAGGCGTTCCGCATCCTTGATAAAGAAATCAGCCGGGTTCACAAGAATGGCTCCCGTCGAATCATCGGGAGCAGATTTGATATCTGTCGATGCGTACAGGTGATCGGTTATACCGTTTTTTACTGCTTCATGAAGAGTAGAAGCGGTGTCGGCACGTAAACGCAGGTTTTTCTCCAGCATCATTATCCGTTTCCCGACACGTTTGAAATAGAAAGGAAATGATGGTCCCATGGAACCATTATCGAAAAATGCACCTTCAGCAGATGAACGTGTTTCGTTGCACAAGTAAATTGGTCCTATCTGTTCCGGCTTGATTGCCATGAGCATCGAGTTATCGGTTGTGTCATGATAAAAGGTGAACAATCCTTCAATAGCTACCTTGTCCTTAATCAACTCCTTGAATGGTTTTGCTGTTTTCTTTCCTTTTTTTGCTTTCACAGTGGCAGCTTTTTGAAGCTTGTTACCACCGATAGTTCTCACTCGACGCCCTGCATCGGCATCACTGGCGGATAAGCTGAATACTGCCAAACAAAGGGCAATCAGCAAGATAGTTTTTACACGCATGGAAACTCCTCAAAAATGTATGGTACACAATATTAATATCTATGAATTGTAATACGCTACGAAATCATCAATTGTTCCTTGTTACATCAGGGAAAAATAACAGGACAATATCCGTTTCATATCATTACAACATCATGGTCCTTTGTTATTACTATCGGACTGATAGAACTGAAGATAACGCCTCCCCTTTTCTGTTAAATCATAGTAGGTATGGTTGCGATGTTTAATCCACTTGTTATCAACAATCCCCTTGCGATACTGTATGATACGCGGCTCCACCCGGGTAAGCAAACCCATTGACCGTAATTTGTTATGTCGTTCAAATGCGGTTTCTTTCGACAGGTTGAGTTTACGGGCAACAACATGCGAGTAATCCACTCCATAGCGGGCATGATGTTCAAGAATGCGGAAGTCAGTGATATCGAGTGTGGTATAGTCATCATCGGGAGTGTCGTCTGTTTCCGAAAGGAGAATATCATCCCACGAAAGTTTCACCAGGCGTTCCGGCTCGGCTTTGTTCAGATTAGGACAGTCGCAACGATGCACTTTCAGGATATTATTATAGCTGTAATATCCTGTAATATCATCACCAATACCAGGAGTACAGCATTTTGATAGTATGTAATCTTCTTTCAGTCGGGGCGTATCCGTCATGTAGAAAATATAACAGAAATTACAACTGTTGGAAAGGAGCGTTCTTTTGTTTCTTCGGTACGGTTTTCATTGTCTTTTATTCCCTCAACATGTACATTCCGAAAATCATAAGTACTTGGGATACCCTAAACCTGAAAGAGCGGTATGTCTGATATTCTTATCAATACTCCGGCAGGTATCCTTGCCGTGTTAGCCGGTGTGACTTCGGTATTTTTCTTCCTTGAAAAGAGGACGGGTTGGAAACTGTTTCATTATTTTCCGCCTCTCATATTTATTTATCTTGTCCCGGTGTTATTGTCTAATATCGGTCTTATCCCTTCCAAATCCCCTGTCTATGATTTCATGGGAGATTCCATTCTCCCCATGTTTCTTACCATTATGCTGCTTGAGGTTGATATCCTTGCCACTGTCAGAATAATGGGGCGGGGAGTGTTTGTCATGCTGATGGGGACCGTGGGGGTGATGGTTGGTGCACCGGTGGCATTATTGCTTGTCAAACAGGGGCTTGGACCGGAAGCATGGAAAGCATTCGGCGCTCTTGCAGGAAGCTGGATTGGCGGAACAGGCAACATGGTTGCCGTGGCGGCAGGGGTACAGTTGGATGAAAGCTCGCTTGAGTTTGGATATGCGGTAATTGCCGATAACGCGGTGTATCTTATTTGGCTGCCAATAATGCTGGCTTCGAAAAATTTTGCTGACTTGTTTAACAAGTTTACCCGTATGCCAAAAAGCAGGGTGGAGCAGATGAAAAAAGCCGCCGATGAAATGATTACCGAAAAGGGAACAGTCGAAATGAGACATATCCTGTACCTGGTATTTATCGGTTTTGCCGCGACGGCTTTATCATCGTGGCTGGCGGGACATTTTAAGCCCTTTCCACCGGTATTTACTTACAATACCTATCGTATTCTGCTGGTTACCTTATTTGGTATTGTATTGTCGTTTACCAAAGTCAGCAAAATCCCCGGTTCTCATGCAATAGCGATGGCTTTGGTATATCTTTTCGTTGCCCGTATGGGAGCAAAGGCAGATCTGTCGAGTCTTGATTCTTCGGTATTGTGGTTTTTGCTTGGTGCGTATATCTGGATTTTTATTCATGGCGGTTTTCTTGTCGGAGCGGCGCGTTTGTTCAAGGTCGATGTCCATACCGCAGCAATTTCATCCGCAGCCAATATCGGCGGAGCAGCATCAGCGCCGATTGTGGCGGCGTATCATCACCCCGTTCTGGTTCCGGTTTCAATTTTGATGGCGCTTTTGGGGTATGCTGTTGGTACACCGGCGGCAATTATTACCGCATGGCTCTGCAAACAGGTGATGTGAGTACTCATCGGGAATAATGAAACAGATTCTAAAAATATTTGTCATTACTTTTCTCTTTGTAATACCGATAACATATGCGCAAAATCAATCTTCGGGGCATCCGCTTGGTTTTCTGGCGTTGCGTAGTCAGTCCCCTTTGCAGCAGGTTCGTTTTGGGATGCAGCACCATGTTCCCTGGGTTTCTCCCGGTGGAACCTACAAAGTATATTTTGAACATAACTGGAAAAATGTCTGGATGTATAAAAAGCAGTTCTATCGCATTGATGCTGAAATTCATGAACTGTCGGTGCGTACCTGCATCGGTGTGGGGCATCGACTGGAGCTTTCAATGGAACTTCCCTTTAGGTATGTTTCTGGGGGTGTCCTCGATAACCTGATTGAAGGATTTCATCGTACCTTTGGATTGGGAAACCAGGGGAGAAATGAGTATCCTCAAAACCAGTTTGCATTTGAAATTAACCCCGAAGGAACTGAAAACGGATGGGAATATGCCGGTAAAGAACAACTGGGGTGGCATTTGGGGAATATCATCGTTGCCGGAAGTTATTCGTTGTTCTCGGATAGAAATCGAAAAACGGGTGTGACAGTGACAACAAATGTGAAACTTCCCACCGGGACACGCAACGAGTTTTTCGGAGGGCAATCGGTTGATGTCGGGCTTTCGGTGTCATGGTATAAAGGGATGGGGCAGTTGTACTGGTATGTCAGTCCTGGGATTGTGTATTATGGTGATGGAGAGATGATTGGGGTTGTGCTCCGGCAATGGCATTTCAGCGGGTTGGCTGCGGTTGAATATCATGCCGACAACAGCAGACACTCCTGGATTCTCCAGCTTTTGATGGAAAGTGGGATAGCGAAAGAGTTCTCACAGTTTACCAATAATACGTATGAGTTGATATTTGCATATAAGCGTCGATTATCTCCATCTCTGGTGTTTGAAGTTGGTTTCCTTGAGAATCTATTCTTTTATGACAACAGTCCCGATATCGGCTTACATCTGGGTATTGTGAAGATGTTTGGGGGGAAATAGGAAACGCATTGTTTCCCTGTTGTTTTACCTGTCGATTTGGAGTATTACCTACCGCTTCCGTAAAAAGCAGAACGGCAATCCCAGAAGGGTTATCCCCATCGCTACTAATATAACCGGTTTATACGCAGCGACAAAAAGTGCTGCCGGGTCGGTAAGGGT
>JAJRZL010000288.1 GCA_024275255.1 Candidatus Zixiibacteriota bacterium
GTGAACCGAAGAGCGGAGAAACCGAAAATTGCAAACCCGAAAATAATCAACACATAGATATCTGATAACAGCTCACCTGCTCCTGCACCCCGCATCATTATCCCTCTCGTTATATTCAGGAAAAACCGCATGGGATTAATGTAGGTCAAGTACTGCATCCATTGAGGCATATTGGAAACCGGAGTAAACAACCCCGAAGTGAGCAGGGCAAACACAAAGAAAAACCAGGCAAAGAACATAGCCTGCTGTTGGGTCGAGGTAATAGTAGAGAAAAACAGTCCCATTCCCAATGTTGTCAGCAGGTAGAGCGCTGACAAAATCAAAAGAAGCCCGGGCGAGCCGATAAACGGAACCTCAAACCAGACTATTCCAAAACCCAGCGCCAGTACCAGCTCCACCAGACCCAGAATAGCAAACGGAATTGTTTTTCCAAATAGTAAGGTGGTCGTTGAAATAGGGGTGACCATTATTTGTTCCAGGGTTCCACGTTCCCGCTCACGGACAATAGCCATTGAGGTAAGCATTGATGTCACCATGGTAAGCAAGGCAGCAACAATGCCGGGAACCATGAAATACCGCGACTCGGCTTCGGGGTTATATAATACCTGGTAGTGGATATCCAGTGGGACCGATGTATTAAGCATTCGCCGGGAGACTTGCGATGCAATTTGCGCCGCATAGCCGGAACCGATAGCAGCCGTGTTCGAATTGGCGCCATCGACTAATAAGCCGACAGTTGCTCTTTTGGATAGCTGCAACTGTTCGGAAAAATCGTTTGGGATAACCAGTGCCATTTCCGCGTTTCCGTTTCGGAAGCGTGTTTCGGCGTCGAGAACCGTTTCTGTCGGGTAGGACGGAACGAAATAATCCCCGGCTTTCATCGCTGTTACCAAGTCCCGCGAGTTGGGGGTATGGTCGAAATCATAGACATCGAGGTCTATTCGTTTGACATCGAGATTTGCTACGTATCCAAACAGGAACAACTGGATAATGGGGACAAGAAAAATCAAACGTAGCATATTTTTATCGCGAAATACCTGTATAAACTCTTTGCGTATTAATCCAAGTAATGCTCTCATGTCATGCCACCTGTTTTGTAAAGAGTTTTGATGCCACGGTGAGCATAATACCCATCAATATAATTAATCCCAACCCATGGACCGCCAGCACTTCGACACCGGCTCCTTTGAGCATAATACCCCGCATGATAGCCACAAAGTATTTTGCCGGGATGATGTTACTGAATATTTGTAACGAGTATGGCATATTTTTAATCGGGAAGATAAACCCGGATAACATCACCGATGGCAACATGGTAGTAATCAGAGCAAACATCATCGCCACTTGCTGGGTTTTTACTGCGGTTGAAATCAGGATACCGATTGACAACGAGGCTACAATATATATCAGACCGAATGCAAGCAGCAGCAATGGGAGCCCCATAAACGGAACATCGAACAGAAACTTAGCCATCACTACAATCGACGCTCCATCAATAAACGCCAGCACAATATACGGCATCACTTTCCCAAGTAGAATCTGCATTGGTTTCACCGGGGCGGTAAGCAGTTGCTCCATCGTTCCGGTCTCTTTTTCACGGGCAATCGTAATCGAAGTAAGCAGAGCGGAAATCATCACAAGAATAATCGCTACCAGTCCCGGTACAAAAAAATGTGATGATTGCAGGTCGGGGTTGTAGAGTATCTGGCGGGAAATCGTGATGCCGGGCGGTTTTCCCTGAAGAGCCAGATTTGACCGGATAAGCTTTCCGAGTAGCGCTTGTGAGTAGTTTTGAACCGCTGCTGCCATATTGTTATCGGAACCGTCAACAAACATCCCCAGGGTAAATTTCCGGTTGTTTCCCAATGCTTCCCCGTAACCGGGTTTTATTACCAGCACGGCATGGGCTTTTGCAGAGCGGAGAATCTGTTCCGGGTCTGCGGGGTTGACTGCTTCTGTCGGTTTATCAAAGTAGGTTGATTGATAAAACGCATCAATAAGTTCCCGTGAAGCGCTGGTATGGTCATAATCAACTACCGCAAGCGTAATATGTTCGATATCAAGATTAATTGCATAGCCATAGAGGAACGTCATCATAATCGGCATAAGCAACACAATGACAAGTGAGCGAGGGTCGCGTCTGATATGGTAAAATTCCTTGCGGGCAATAAATAACATCTTACGCACGTTGCTGCTCCTGCTTTGCAATAAGGGTAATGAAAGTATCCTCAAGGTTTTTCTGACCGTGAGCGTTCACTATATCCAATGGATTCCCTATTTCCACAATTCGTCCCTGGTGCATAATAGAAATACGGTCGCAGTATTCCGCTTCATCCATGTAGTGAGTCGTAACAAACACGGTGACTCCTTCTTCGGTAAGCTCATAGAGTAATTGCCAGAATTTTCTCCGAAAGACCGGATCAACACCACTGGTCGGTTCGTCTAAAAAGAGAATACTTGGTTTGTGCAAAAGCGATGCTCCCAGTGCCAGACGTTGTCGCCATCCGGTCGGAAGTGCTTCGGTACGCCGGTCAAGGAACTCGTGAAGTTGCAATCGGTCGGACAGTTCTTTGATGCGCTGGCGGACATAGGAGCGTTTCAGGTTATATGCTGCACCATAAAAGTTGAGGTTCTCCCGTCCGGTCAGGTCGGGATAGAGTGAAAACTTTTGTGACATATATCCGACAGTCTGTTTTATCTGCTCTGATTCCGTAAGGATGTTATATCCCGCGACATGTCCCACACCTTTTGTTGGTAACAGTAATCCGCATAACATCCGAATCGTTGTAGTCTTCCCGGCACCATTGGCGCCCAGAAACCCGAATGTTTCTCCCTTGCGAACCTCCAGCGAGATATCATCCACTGCCTTGAAAGACCCGAAATACCGGGAGAGATGCTCTATGGATACCGCTGCGTCATTCATACTTCAGTCTCCATTAACTGGATGAAGCAATCTTCAAGGTCCGGGGTGATGGGACGAATTGATTCCGGTGGAATACCCATGTGTGTGAGTGTATCATGGTATTTGTCGATGGTATCACCCGGCTCAAGATAGAGATGCAGCCCCGCCCCAAACCGTCGAGCGCTAAGCCCGGGGGTGGCATTAAGCTGTTCCAGTAAAGATACTTTGGGGGTGATATCAAGGTAAAATACCTGTCCGCGAAATATACGGACCAGCTCTTCAGGTTTCCCTTCAGCAAGTTTCCTGCCATTCATTATAAAACAGGCATGGTCAGTGCGAGCAACTTCATCCATGTAAGGGGTAGCAACAATAATTGTTACCTGTTCCTGTTTTAACTGTAACAATATCTCCCAGAACTGTTGTCGGGAAAGCGGGTCAACACCGGTGGTCGGTTCGTCTAACAATAACAGTTTCGGGTCGTGCATCAGAGCACACGATAACGCCAGCTTTTGTTTCATCCCGCCTGATAAATCTTGTGCCCGACGATCCGCAAATGGTTTCAGACGGGAAAACTCATACATGCGTTCCCGTCGCTTGATATATTCATCACCGGTGACACCGAAAATGCCGGCATAGAACACAAGATTTTCCTCTACACTCAGATCAGGGTAAAGTGAGAACACCTGGGGCATATATCCTAAAAGGGGTTTCACCTTTTCAAAATTTTTGAATATATCAATATCCCCAATCGTAGCCGTACCCTGGTCCGCTTCAATCAGGTTGCATAACATACGCATGATACTGGTTTTTCCGGCGCCGTCCGGTCCCACCAGGGCATATATTTCTCCCTTTTCAACCTGGAAAGAAAAATCGTCAACAGCAGTAACCGATTTGTATGATTTCTTCAAGTGCTGTACGTTGATAAATGACATTATTCACCTATCGTGACAAAAACCGGCATTCCCACTTTGAGTGTACCGTCTCTATTAGGTATTTGCACTTTCACGGCATAGACAAGATCAGCGCGTGATTTTTTTGTCTGTACGTTTTTAGGAGTGAACTCGGCTTCATCTGAGGTCCACACGACCGTACCGGAGTATATTTCACCGCCGCTTTCCGTATCAACCCTGGCGTGGTCACCTGTTTTTACTCCGGCAAAATCTCCGGCAGGCAGATAGACCTTGACCTCGACCGTATCCATCTTGGCAATTTTCGCAATCGGTCGTCCCGGAGCCAGTAGCTCACCAATTTCTACGTACTTTTCCGTCACACGTCCGGCTATCGGTGCTGTGGGGTAGCAATCTTCGAGCTGTCGTTTGATACGGTTTATATCAGCGTTGATTTTTGTTATTTCCGCCTTGATAGTAGCTATGGCAGCTTTTGCTGCATCACGGGCAATGAGGGTTTCTTTGTGTGTGTGTGCCAGTTTATCGTATTGCTGCTGTGAAGCGGTTTTTGATTTGAGTAAACGGGTGACACGGTCAAGTTCGGAGCGGGCATACTGTTCCGCTTCCCGGGCTTTTTGCAAGTTCAGTTGTGCCGTTACAAGTCTCTCATCGGCGACATTTCGTCCGGCCAATGCCGAAGCCAACTCCAGGGCAAGGCGGGTGGTGTCAATATGGACGAGAGTATCGCCAACCAGCAACTCGGTTCCTTCATCAAACAGCAATGATTCAATACGGCCGGTTGTTTCCGCAGAAACGATAACCTCGGTCGTCTCGATAAGTCCCGAACCGCCGACAACTTCTTCTTCTTTGCTGCATCCGCTGAAGAATACGGCAAGTAATAGGAGTGCTGTGCCAAATTGTATCTTGTTCATCTTACCATCCTTTCCGTAACAATTCCGAACCGGTTGCGAAATAGTATTTCCGCAAAGCGATATAATAATCTGCTAATGCCGCTGCCAGTTGCGACTCGGCTTCGGTCAATGCTGTTTCAATCTCTACCAGCCGGTTCGATGATACTGTCCCCTGGTGATATTGCTGTTGCGCCAGTTGGTAATGATTGGCTGCAAGGGTGTGAATGGTGACAGCGGTTGTGTATCGTTCGTATGACAGTTGTAACCCTTCCCAGGCAAGGTACTTCTCACGGTGAAGGGTTTCGTTTATGTTGTCATATATTCGTTGTGATGCCTGTATATCATACTTTGCTTTTCTGACTTCGTATGTTGTTTTACCCCCGATGTTAAACGACCAGGTCAATTTCCCGCCAACAGACCAGTAATCGTTCCAGTCATTATTAAAAAAGTCGATATTTGGTTTTCCATAGGAATATCCGGCATAAGCAGACACGGTCGGAAAGAAATCAGCCCGTTTTTGCTTTGCCCGCGACTGGGCAAGGGTAATCCCTGCTTTGGCGGCAAGAAGTTCCGGTTTCGCCGGTGAAAGAGGAGCCTGCGTTACCTTCTGCGGAGCTGGGAGGGTATCGGTCAGGATTAAGGTGTCTTCCGCTTTCAGTCCAAGCATGGTAAGCAGTTGGATTTCTACTGTTCGTCGCTGGCTGATGGCACGTTTTACTCCAAATTTCGCCTCCGATAACACCCTCGCTACCTCGAGGACATCAATAGAATCCGCAGCACCGGCATTGTACAGTGAGTGGACATCGTCCTGCATGGTTTGTACCCGGTGCAGTGATGCCCTGGCGGCTTCAACCTGCCTATCGGCTTGCATGAGCGCAAGGTAGGTGATACTTACCTGTAAACAGAGCTTATCAACAGCACCTTCTTTGAGAGCCTGGTAGTATTCCCGTGATGCTTTTGCGAGGTTAATTCCCTCAGATATTTTTCCTCCGGTATATAATGGAAGAGACAGGCGGAAATCATTTTGGTAGTTGTCATTGGTCCCGATTCCTCTTGAAAGTCCACCCGTGGGAAGAGAAATATCAAACGTCGGTACCGCATCCTTATAAAACGCTACCGATGTCACCGAAAGTGACGGGAACCGCGATGCCTGTGCCGCTTTCAACATTGCTTCCGATGCCTGTTGCTCGGCTTGTGCTTTTTTTAGCTGGTAGGAGTGTGTTATTGCCAGCTTAAGCGCATCGGACATTCGTATTGTCCGCGCTGTTGTTTGTGCAGGCGGTATCAGCAAAACCACCAGTAGCATCAGGAAATAAAAAATTGGTTTTGGAATATTCATCTTGTTTTTACCCCGTAAAGAAATAAATCTACAATAGCTGTTTTACGATCAACAATAAACTGTTTCCGATTTTTCACTCCCAGCACCCGGTCGGTTATGGGTGACAGGAAAAAATAGCCAAGATTCATAGTGATAAACGACACAATAGCCTGTTGGACATTAACAGCCCGCAACTGCCCGGAATCTATTCCCTCCTGAATCAACTTGCCTATTCGATGAGGGAATTGCGAAGCATTGATAGATTTTGCGAGCCTGGGAATAACGGAACTTTTCGGCGTTGCCAGCTCGCGTAAAATTAGCCGGGGGAATTCGGGTTGCTTGATAAACAGGGTGTGATAGACTTCCACAAAAGCAGCTAATGTTTCTTCAAGTGACAGGTGTTCCGTAAGGTGCCTGCTGAGCATTGCAAACATCCCTTCCAGATTTCGTTTCAGTACTGCCAGGTAGAGATTCTCTTTTGATGAGAAATAGTAGTAAATCATCGCCTTGTTGATACTTGCGTTGTTGGCAATCCGGTCCACTCTCGCCCCTTCAATCCCGTAAGCGGCAAACTCCTTCAGGGCGACATCGAGAATACGGCTTTTGGGGTCCTGTTCCGGTTTGGCTTTTACATGCTTTCGTTTCATTCGATTCCTTACCTGTAAACCGACTAACCAGTCAGTTTAACTAAATGGTTAGATACATAATACACGGTATCGACACTTTGTCAACACTTTTATATATTTTTTTCAATTATTTTGAAAATAAGGGGAAATCGCCCGGTGGGTCGAAAAATCCCCAAGTGCTGTTTCAGGCATTTTTACCGCTCGGGCGGACTCCGGGACACATGAATAATGTTGTCATCCAACAAACGGGGATTTGCCTTCTTTTTTCTCTTTTGGCTTGACCGGGACCATTTGGCTGTTACATTACCCCAAATATCATACCGGAAATTCGGGTATAGAGAGGAATAACCTTAGGTACGCGTATATGAAAGTTCGTCGAAATATCGGTCTGGAGTCACCGGGAGTAAATGTTGCGGTTGTTATGCAGGACCCCGACGGGTGGAAGTTCCTGGTGCTGAAACGCGCTGAAACCGAGACCTATGGCGGGTATTGGGGGTTTGTCACTGGTGGCAAACATGGGGATGAAACTGTCGCGCAGGTGGTGGTCCGCGAAATGAAAGAGGAAATCGGGGTTGTACCGGAAAGTATGTGGGCGACTGAATATATTATCCAGTTTTATGAGCCTGCCAATGATAAAATCTGGATGTTGCCGCTTATTGTCGCTGTTGTTCCCGAGGGCACCAAAGTCACTCTTTCTGAAGAAAATTCCGAGTACCGTTGGTTACCGCCCAACAAAGCAAAACACCTGCTGAGCTGGAAAAACCTGAGAAAAGCAGTTGACGACATTACCGACGAACTGGAAGTTTTCCCAGCCCGCAATTGGATTGAAATAAAAGCCTGAACGTAGAATACAATCTTGTAGCAGCTTTTTTACTGGAACTAGCGGCGGAATCAAGAGTTACATATATATTACAGGGATGTACATAGTTGGCTTGTCGGTGATGAGTCTGCTTGACGAATTGCCGGGATTTACTATATTCCCTGCCGGAGATATACATTAAGACTTGGGACTATTGACATGTTGATAACTGTTTGCAAATCCAAAATTCATCGCGCCACGGTAACCGATGCCGATCTCAACTACATTGGCTCTATTACCATCGATGCCGATTTGATAAAGTTGGCGGATCTGGTGCCGTATGAAAAAGTCCAGGTTGCCAATATCAGTAATGGCGAACGGTTTGAAACGTATGTTATCGAGGGTCCTGCCGGAAGCGGGTCAATTATGCTCAACGGCGCAGCGGCGCGGAAAGGGTCCGTTGGTGATTTGATTATTATTATCGCCTATGGGCAGATAGAAAAAGAAAAAGCCGTAGGGTTTGAGCCTGTGGTCGTTCATGTCGATAAAAATAACCGTCCGGTATAGTGCATCAATATAAATCGTACAGTCATACAGGGTCAGGAGCCGGTCTATCGTGAATAATTACGATTCTCAACCAAAAGCAGTCATCATTCTTGCCGCAGGTAAAGGGACACGCATGAATTCTGAATTGCCGAAGGTGCTTCATCAGATACATGGGAAACCAATTATTTCTATTCTGCTTGATACCATTGTCTCTATGTCGTTTGAACGTGTTTTAGTGGTGATTGGTCATAAGGGTGAACTGGTCAAGGAAGAACTGGCTGGATATCCGGTGCAATTTGTATGGCAGCATGAGCAAAAGGGTACCGGGCATGCTGTACAGGTTACGAAAGAGCTGATGGATGATTTTAACGGAACCACCCTGGTAATGACAGGTGATGTGCCTTTTCTCTCGGAACAGGCAATTAAGCGGCTGATAGCATTTCATCTTGAAAAAAAGGCTGCAGCAACCTGCCTGTCGGCGGTACATGCCGACCCTGATAAATACGGCAGGATAATTCGCGATGGCGATTCTGATGTGCTCAAAGAAATAATTGAATATAACGATGCCTCGCCGGAAGTGCTGGCAATAACCGAGGTAAACAGCGGGACATTTTGCTTTGACAACAGGGAATTATTTGCAGCTCTTGAGAAAATTGATGATAATAATGCCAAAAAGGAGTTCTACCTTACCGACACCATTAAGGTTTTGCATAACAAGGGCTTACCCGTGGTGGTCGTGAAGGCTGAGAATCCCGATGAGGTAAAGGGTATAAATACGGTTGAGGAATTGGAAGCCCTGGCGGAAATATTCCGGGATAGACGCTGAAATATGCAACTTTTATTAATCTTTCTCTCCCTCTTACTCGTTATAAGATATACATATTGGTTGGTACCGAAAAGGCAAAGGTTTGTTTTTCTATTGACCGATATAAAAGGTAGATATACATTACGGGTGAGATAGTTATAGAAGGCACTTCAATTATGAAAAAAGTCCTGGCAGTCATATTTGTACTAAGCCTGAGTGCTTCAGCAATGGCGCAGTTTGTCGACGAGGCTGACCTGGTACAGTCCACCAAAGCAAACAGCCTTGGGCAATCACCTGTGGACCGTCCTTTTTCGCTGTTGGATCTCTCGCGGGTACAATGGTCCCATAGTTATTCCCTTTCGTTTTTTTCGGGAAATGGAAACTCCGGTTCGGTGGGTATCTTAAATACCACCATGTTCTACGAGTTTTCCAGTAAGTTGTCATTGGCTGTGAATGTTGGTATTGCTCATAATGCCGGCGCAATCTGGGGTGACGGGAATAACAGTGCTACCATCTTGCCGGGATTTTTGCTTGATTATCACCCTTCGAAAAACTTTCGCATTTCGATAGGTATGCAAACCTTTAATGGAGGATATTACCCGTATTCGAACTATAGCCCGTTTCGGTATGGTTACTACGGTCCGTAACCGCAACACTGATGCTCTGTTGCACCTGCCTGTGACAGGTAACCCGCCGAACGTTTCCGCAGAACAATTCCTCACAAGGTATCATGATTAACACTTCAGATAAAATAACCATAAGTATATCTGGATGAAAAAAGCGCAGGTTAAACGATTCGTTTTGTATCTGTCCGGCATCATTGCCGTAGGTGTTATTGTGTATATTGCCTTCTTTTCGGTACAGATAGTAAGTGGTGTTTCAAAGAAAGAGTTGGCGCCTGAAACCATAGTACGGGTACGGGTACTGGGAGCGGGAGTTACCAATGTGAAAGCTGTTGCGAAAAAACTGGCATCATATTCGGGGACTGACCTTGCTGTTCATGTTGTTGAGACCGGCACATTTACTTTACATGAGGTAAGCCGTTCGTTTATCATCGCTCACACTGAAGATAAAACCACCGCTGTCCGGCTTGCTCGTCAGCTTCACCTTGACCCGTCGGTTGTGATGTACAAGCCGCTGGAGCATAATACGAAGCAGATTACCGTTACTTTGGTAGCGGGAGCAGATATGAATGTTGATAGTGCTAACGCTCAATCCAAAAAGGAGTGACAACTTCTTATTTTGAAAGAATTGACATCAAGTGAATTGGCTCATGAGGCAGGACGTCTTGCCCTCACCAAAAAAGGATTTGATATAAAAATCCTTCGGCTTCGGGAATTATCATCAATATGTGATTACTTTGTTATCGCCTCCGGCGCTGCTGATGTTCAGGTCAAAGCGATTGCCAGGGCGATTGATGATGGACTCAGAGAAACAGGGTATAAACCCTACCATATTGAAGGTATGGATGAAGGAAACTGGGTGCTCCTCGACTACATTGATGTAGTCATCCATGTCTTTCTTGAACCGACACGACAATTTTATGCCCTGGAAAAACTCTGGGGTGATGCTCCGATAGAGGAAATAGCGGATATAGAACCCAACCAAATTGATAATGAAAAACATATATAAACATGTGAGAATTGAAAAATGGAAGTAGCAGACCTTAAAACAAAAACAATTGCCGACCTGTTAAAAATCTCCGAGGAACTTGATATTCCCGGAGTATCCGGGCTTCGCAAATCAGAATTGATTTATAAAATCATGGAAGCAACATCCTCAGCGGATGGTATTATCCTCGCCGAAGGGGTGCTGGAAATACTCGAAGAAGGCTACGGTTTCCTTCGCTCTCCCGACTACAACTATCTTCCCGGTCAGGATGATATTTATGTCTCACCTTCGCAGATTAAGCGTTTTGATTTGCGAACTGGTGATATTATTGCCGGGCAGGTGCGCCCCCCGAAAGATAACGAGCGGTATTTTGCCCTGCTGAAGATTGAATCGGTTAATTTTGAAGATCCGGAGCTGGCAAAACATAAGACCTTGTTTGACAATTTGACCCCGTTGTATCCCAACGAGCCGTTCAAACTGGAAATTGCCCCGGAAGAATTGACAACCCGCATAATTGACCTCATGTGCCCTATCGGCAAAGGGCAACGTGCCCTGATTACCTCTCCCCCAAAAGCCGGTAAGACTATTATCTTGCAAAAGATTGCCCAGGCAATTACCACCAATCATCCCGATGTAAAGTTGATTGTGTTGCTTATCGACGAACGTCCCGAAGAAGTTACCGATATGAAACGCTCGGTCAACGGGGAGGTTGTTTCCTCAACCTTCGATGAACCGGCAGAACGCCATGTGCAGGTTGCCCGTATGGTATTGGAGAAATCCAAGCGGTTGACAGAATATGGTCATGATGTGGTTATCCTGCTTGACTCTATCACGCGTCTTGCCCGGGCACACAATGCCGTGGTGCCGCATTCCGGTAAAATTCTTTCCGGTGGTGTTGATTCCAATGCGCTTCACAAACCGAAACGGTTCTTTGGTGCTGCTCGAAATATCGAAGAAGGCGGTTCTTTGACTATCATCGCAACAGCACTTATTGAAACCGGTTCACGGATGGACGAGGTTATTTTTGAAGAGTTTAAGGGGACGGGCAATATGGAAATGGTGCTTGACAGACGTTTGTCTGACCGAAGGGTATTCCCGGCTATGGATATCAACCGTTCCTCCACCCGTAAGGAAGAATTGCTGCAACCGCCTGAAGTATTGAACAAGATTTGGATTTTGCGGAAGTTCTTAGCTGAAATGAATCCGATAGAAGCGATGGAGTTCCTTATTGACAGATTGAAAAAGACCAAGAACAATGCCCGCTTCCTCGCCTCGATGAAAGAATAGGGGAAAGTTATTTTCATAATAAATAGTGATAGAAACGAAGGTTGATAATAAGTCGGGTTCTTGCTCTCTTTGATGGTGAAAACCCTGACATTCTCTTTCAGGCACCCTTTATACCCGGACGGGCTTAGGGTGACCTGAAACACTTTGTCGTTCTACATGTCATGGTGAGTCCGCCTAGGCGGAAATTATGACTATAATAACCCCTCTTTTTCAGGCTTCTCAAGGGGTACGCGTACCTGTTACCTATGATAATGTACACAGTTTGACAGGGTTAACGATATACGTTTACTGCCGTCTTAAAACACATCGGCAGTGAATTTGTATATCTCGGCGTTTTTGTCTTTATAACTGTTTTTAGGCAGTCCGGCTTTCAGGCAGGTTTGTTCAAGAAACTGGATACGGTCCCAGCCGTTTTCCGTGGCGACCTGTGGTAAAAGCAAACCGGAATGGAGGTCGAGCTTTATCATCAATCCGTCCCGACCTACCTCGATATTATTGATATCGTGAACCCGTTCAAGTGGTGAGAGGACTGAAATCTCTATTTCGATGTTATTGAACTCTTCCATTTCCAATGGAGGGAAGCGCGGGTCTTCAAATGCAGCAGCAATCGCCATTTCGGCAATGGTTTGATATAATGGTTGATAACCGCGTATTTGTCCGATACATCCACGAAGGACGCCATGCTCCTTGATGGTAACGAAGGCTCCCCGTTTTATCTCCAGTGAATCTTTTGCCGGTGGAGTATATGTATCTCCCATTAATCGTGCCGTGATAGCGTCGTGAGCAATTTTCTTGAGGAACTGTTTGTCTTCCTCCGAAAGGGCATAGTCGCTTTCTTTTACCTGTGGTCTTCCTATGGTCTCATCAAGCACTTTTGGTTTTTCCTGCCCGACAATAACAGCCGACAAGTACCCCACCACTTCGTCGAAATCCCCGGTGGTTTCTCCCGAGGTCGTGTAATGGATAAACTGTACACGATGTCCGCCCAACCGCTTGGTGGCAATCATGGAGGCTGCTATCGGTCCGCCGCCGCATGCTTCTCCTTTACCGGATTCCAGGGTACGTATCACCAGTTGCGGATCATACCGCTCTATGGCTTCACGAACGGCGCCATCCAGACGACGGGCTACTTTCTCGGGATGAAAATGGGAGAGGTCACTCGATGCCACAATAAGGGAATTCGTATTTTTCAGTGCTGACGCCAAGGCTTCACCAAGAGCGAAGACCGAATCCTCTTCCTGGTCACCCATCACAATAGCAACCAGCTTGAATTTTCCGAGGATAATCTGCAGGAATGGCAGTTGTACCTCAAGGGCGTGTTCGCCGCGCATGGAGCCGGTGGCGTGGCCCATATTGGAAAAGTACACCGAGGGACTGATTGAGGCAATTTTTTCGGATAACTCCCGGTCAATTTCCACTACTCCCAAGGGAGTTTCATACCCGGTACCGCCATAAACGGAGGAGCCTTTGAAAAAGACAGTATGAGAAGGAGATATAACCACGACGGTGTCATACTGTTCACCCTCGAGGGTTTTATACGCCCAGGCTGCGGTTTTCCCAGAATATGGATACCCGGCATGAGGGACTATCAAAGCCATGGGATGACCGTCAATAGGGAATTTATCCACTTGGGCATACATCGAAGCAATCACCTTGGACAGATCGATCGGTGATGATGGGTAAAAGCTCCCGGCTACTGCCGGACGTCTTATTTCAGCACTTGTGCTCACTGCTCTCCTTACTTCATTACTGTTTCTTATGTATTCTACCAGACTTTGCTCTAAAAGTCAATCAACTGTTATACTATGGATTTTCTTTTTAAGTTTGTCAATTCATGACAATCACAATTGTTAATCATAGAGTTTTATTGCCGATAATTTGAATCAGAGTTGAGTTGCTTGGTTTTACAAAGATTTTACAAGTAAAAGTCATTTTTGGTTTCACCGGCAGTAATGGTACGTGGTAAAATCTTTTTTTGAAAGAATATATCCAGGGGAGGCAGTATGAAGTTGAAGAAACTCAATATAACTGCAAAATTCATGATAGGGGTGGCATTACTTTTAACTGTGCTCATGGCAGTTAATGTCATCATTACCAATAAACGGGTTAATAATCAGGCAGAAAGAGCCTTTGCCAATAAGTTGCGACAGATAACCGGTATGGCAACAGAAACCCGAGCCTGGGTAGCTGCTCATCAGGAAATATTCAACAAAGTAAATGAAAGCGGCAATCGGGAAATCAATACTGTCCCTGTCGTTGCTGCCTGGAAAATTGCACAGGATTATGCCAGGGAAGTTAACTACGAGTTCAAAACACCTTCCCTGTCTCCACGGAACCCGAAAAATGCTGCTGATGAATTTGAACGGGAAGCCTTGTTGGCATTTGAAAAGAACCCTTCACTAACCGAATATATACGTCGGGAAAAAGAGAACGGGAAAGAATTCTTTCGTTATGCCGTTCCAGTCAAAGTCGAAAAAAGTTGCCTGGAATGTCATGGATTTCCTGTTGGAGAGCTGGACCCATTTGGTTATCCGAAAGAAGGGATGAAAGTAGGCGATATACGAGCAGCTTTTGCAGTAAAAGCACCTGCTGATGAGCTCCTTGCCAACGAGGCATCCAATACCCGGTTTGGTCTTGTAGCAGGTTTTATCACGTTACTCTTTGTAAGTATTGGCATCTATTACATGACTCGGAGGCATATCAGCCGCCCGCTTGAAGAAATCTCGCAGAAAATGGTTGCTATTTCTAAGGGAGATGTTAATCAGTCAATCAATTATACGAGCGAAGATGAAATAGGAACGGTTGCCAGGGCATTTGGTGAGCTGACAGAATACCTGAAAAATATTTCAAAATCTGCTGAGCATATTGCCAATGGCGATTTAACGGTAAAACATAAGATACGCTCCGAAAAAGATTTGCTGGGAAAATCGTTTGTAAGAATGATTGAGAACCTTTCTCAACTTATCAAGGAAGTCACCGATAATTCCGCTTCGCTTGTTTCTGCCGCAACACAAATAGCATCCTCGGCGGAACAAACTTCCAAGGGTGCAATTGATCAATCGGAGCAGGTAAGCCAGGTCTCGGCAGCAGTTGAGCAAATGACTGCTACTATTGTTGAATCCTCTCGCAATTCCGGTGAAGCCTCGGAAGTTTCTCGTCAGGCGGCAGATACAGCGGCATCGGGGGGACAGATTGTCAGTGATACGATTCGGGGGATGCAGCGAATAGCCGATGTTGTTCGTGAGTCCGCCGATTCCATCGGCAAACTGGCAAAATCTGCCGATCAGATAGGTGAAATCATAAGTGTCATTGATGATATTGCAGACCAAACCAATTTACTTGCGCTCAATGCTGCCATTGAAGCTGCCCGTGCCGGAGAGCTGGGACGCGGGTTTGCGGTTGTAGCCGATGAAGTCCGCAAGCTGGCGGAGCGAACCAGCAAAGCTACCGGTGAAATAACTGATATGATTAAAGGTATCCAGAGCCAGACAGAAGACGCCGTGCAATCTATGGAAGCCGGAATTGCGGAGGTTGATAAGGGACGGGAACTGACAGACAAAGCAGGAGCCAGTCTTAATGAAATTGCTACCATGTCGGAACGGGTGATGGATATGATTCAACAGATTGCCAACGCTGCCGAACAACAGTCGACAGCCGCCGAGGAAATTTCCCGCAGTATAGAACATATCTCCACGGTAACCCATGAATCTGCCAAGGGAGCAGAACAATCAGCCCAGGCAGCAGAGGATTTGAACCGTCAGGCAGAAAACTTGCGAAACCTGGTCTCACGATTCAAGGTGTCATGATGCGACAGGTATATTCAAAAAGAAGGCAGGTCTTTTTCAAAACCTGCCTTCTTTGTTATGATATTCTCAGGTAGTTCATAGATGTAGCTACCAGTAGCGTTATCAACTTCAAAGTCCTACAAATGTTCAGCCAATTGGACGAAGTCATCCACGTCAGCCAGTGAACGGTTGACGGCATCTACCCAGAAATCCTCCCTGGTTAAATCGACACCAAGATGTACTTGGGCAATCTCCTCGTTTGTCATGCTGCCGGTATCAGCCAGCAGGTTCCGATATTTCTCGGCAAACGCGGGCCCTTCTTTTTTTGCCCGATCATACACGCCACCGGAAAAGAGATAGCCAAATACATACGGGAAATTGTAAAACGGCGCCCCGGTAAGGTAGAAATGTAGTTTCGAACACCAGAATAACGGATGATACCCGGATGGATCGAGCAGCTCACCGAATGCTTCCCGTTGTGCTTCTACCATGAGTTCATTCAGCCGTTCTTTTTGTACGGTACCGTTCTTTCGCAACGTATAGAATGCTTTATCAAAGAGGAACCGGCATCGCAAATCAGTAAACATCACATACGCCGCTTGCAGCTTTTGGTCCAGTAGCATCAGTTTTTCCTGCGGGTCAGTAACCTGCTCCAGGGCGGCATCGATAACGACTGTTTCAGAAAAGATAGAAGCGGTTTCAGCAAGGGTCATGGGATATTGCTGGGCGAAATATGGTTTGTCTTTCAGAATCCATGAATGATAGGCGTGTCCCAATTCGTGGGCAAGAGTGAGCAGGTTCTCAAACGAACCGGCATAGGTCATAAATATGCGGGACTCCTTAATCGGACCGAACCCGGTACAAAATCCTCCACCGGCTTTTCCGGCACGGTCTTCCGCTTCAATCCATCGTTTTTCAAGAGCCATCTCGATAAATTCGGCAAAGTCAGTTGAGAATGAGCGGATATGTTCTACGATAAACTTCCCGGCTTCTTCGAAACTGAACAGCCGATCCGATTTTCCGCACGGGGCAAACTCGTCATACCAACAGTACTTATCAATATTGAGGATTTTCTTTTTGGCTTCGATATATGGTTTCAACCGTGGAGTTTCCCTCGCGATAACCTTCCACATCGCATTGAGGGTTGGCTCCTGCAGTCGGGCAGCGACCAGCGGCTCGTATAAGGGGGAGTCCCAGTTGCGGTGTTTGTATAATGAGAGTCGAAATCCACCCTGGGAATTTAGGGCAATTGCTGCCAAATCTGCCTGCTTGTTCCAGGCGCTGCTGATAGCTTCAAATGCCCGCCGGCGGACATCACGGTCAGGGCTGGACATCTTGGTTGCCAGTTGCCCCATCGAGAGTGCTTTTGTTATTCCATCTTCAGTAAACTCCGCCCGTAAATCTCCAGCCATTTTGTCATACAGACGACGCCACGCATGATACCCGTTGACCGCCAAATCGAGTGCCAGTTCTTCCTTTTCAAACGGCATCTTGCTCCGGGCAATATCACGTAACTCGGTTAAAGGAAATTGCAAGCCTTCCAACTCCGGGGCTTCAAGCAGCATGTTCCATTGTTCGTCACTTTGCTTAAGGGATCGTTCTTCAAGGCTGGCGTGGAGCTTCTGCCATTCACCGAGGTAGTCATCCCCTTCACTTTCAATTGCCATCGCTTCCGAATCGGAAACATCCTGGGCTGTCAAACAACCGGCGAAAGATAAAATCAGCTCGATATCCGCAAGCAACGATTGCAGCTTCAAAATAAACTCGACCCAGGTTTTGCGATTGTCATTGTCAATACTCTCCGGCAGGGCATGTAGCATATCAAACGCTGTTTGCAGTTCGGTTTTTACTTTATCGCGATGTGCTTTGAAAGAGGTGGATTTACTGCCACCGGGAAAGATTGATTCCAAATCCCATGTCGGGGCAGGCGGGATTTTTGTCATGGTTTCAGTTGTCATGGTCATTCTCCAGTTGGAATGTACATATTAGTTTAACGGAAAATAATCAGAATATGGCAGGTAATCAAGCAAACACTGCCGTGGGTGCAGTGTGAGAACTTTGCAGGAATAGAGTTATATGATAACACGATAAGTTTTGGTCAAGCCCGGAGTGGGCTTGACCTGCATTGGGAATTGCAAAATAGTATGGCGGTAACTGAACAGAGAGAGGTAACTGCAAAACTCTGTTGCGAATCTGTTTATGAACCTGTCATAAACACTTGCAACCTTAATGAATACTTTTATCAGGTCCGGTAAGACCTGTGTTGTTACGATACCGGTTTTGTTGCAATAACGAAGGTCGATGATTCGGTAACTTTCAGTTCGCCATTGCGTCGAGCCAGGGCATTATACAACAGTTGTCGGGCGGTTGTCCGTTGTTTATTGTTTGTAAGGTGAGAGAGGTAATTCTCATTGATAATAGCATTGACCCGGTCAAGGTAGTCATCGGGGGTAATTGGTTCTTGCGTTGACAGCACAAACCGCTTTTGTATCTGGAACCCGACTTTGGCAACCTGACGGCTCAACTCGAACATACTGTGTAATTTTGCTCCAACCAAATCAAACGGCTTGTGTATCGGAAACAGGTCCGGGTTTTCTTTTGATACTCTTCGGAAGGCTTCGCAAAACTCACGGTAGCAGTCATTGGAGAGAGCCACTAACCCGAATCGCCCTCCCGGTTTCAGGACCCGATACACTTCCTGTAAGAATAACAAGCGGTCAGGAACCCAGGGAAACGCATTGGATGAAACGACAACATCAAAAACATCATCATTGAACTGGATATTGAGCGCATTCCCCTTTTGAAATGTTACATTATTATACCCATGCAAGGCAGCCGTCTTCCGGGCTAACCGGACCATGTTCGGCGCTAAGTCAATACCGTGCAAAAATCCCCCCGCTTCCAATTGCCGAGCAATTTGAAGCGACAGCTCTCCCGGACCACTTCCAATATCAAGGACTTTCTCGTGACCAAGAAGCTCCAATTCGTGCACAAGGGTTAAAAACTGTGAAAAACGGCGCGGTGCGACCTTGGTCGAATACGCCTGCGCCACCGGGTCAAAACTGTTGATTCTCATTGTCCACCTCCGCTTTGTTTGCGGCTGTTACCTGTTCATTTATCATATTTTTCTTTATTGTCTAGTCTATACCGGTCTTTTTTGTTGTAATACTGCCGGTTCTTATTCAATTAGTATTTTTTATATCTAAGTAATAAGATTACTGTTTCGTACTGCTTACCGCTTTCCGCAGGGTTTGAAAAGCAAAAGCTAAATCAGCCAGTAAGTCGTCAATATGTTCTATCCCTACCGACAACCGGATAAGACCATCGCTGATGCCGTGTTGTTCGCGCACATCTTTGGGGATAGAAGCATGGGTCATTGATGCCGGATGGTTAATTAGAGATTCCACGCCACCGAGTGATTCGGCAAGAATAAAGATATCGGTTGCCATAACAAACTGTCGCACTGACTCAAAATCCGCTTTGAGGGTAAACGAGACCATCCCCCCCGGTAAAGTCATCCCATTGGGCAACGGTTTGCCATCGATTCCGGGGAAATAGACTGTTTCAACCATATCAACTGTCTTGAGATATTCGGCTATCCGGGCGGCATTGGCAGCATGTCGTTCCATGCGCAAAGACAACGTCTTCATTCCCCGCAACACCAGCCATGACTCAAACGGTCCTAACATCCCTCCGATGGCGTACTGGTTGAACCGAATGCGTTCCGCCAGTTGTTCATCGCGAACAACCAGCGCTCCGGCGATAACATCACAGTGCCCGCCAAGATATTTCGATGCGGAATGCAGGACGATATCCGCTCCAAGTTCCAGCGGGCGTTGGATAAAGGGTGTGGCAAACGTGTTATCCACCCCGACAAGAATATCATGTGGTTCGGCAATGTGAGCGAGGGCAGCAATATCAACGAGATGCAGCAGCGGGTTGGTCGGTGTTTCTATCCAGAACAGCTTCGTATGTTCTTGAATTGCATTTTTGAAATTATCGGGGTTCCTGCCGTCCACGTATGAAAACTCGATTCCAAAATTCCGGGCGCTTTGTTCAAACTGCCTCATGGAACCACCGTAAATATCATCAACCACCACAACGTGGTCGCCCGGTTTCAAAAGTTTGATAATCGCATCGAGTGCTGCCAAGCCGGATGAAAAGGCGTAGGCGTAATTCCCGTTTTCCAGTGCAGCGAGCGCTTTCTCAAGTGCCAGCCGGGTCGGGTTTGACCAGCGGGAATAGACATACCCCGATTCATCTCCGGGATATGCCACGCGGTATGTCGAGCTGGGATAAATGGGAGTTGTTACCGAATGCGTGCCGTCTTCGGGAACTACTCCCCCGTGAATTGCCAGGGTTTCAAACCGTTTGTTTTTTGATTTGTTGTTCACCATTGGTTCCTTTATTTGATAAACCCTTTTTCCCGCATCCAGTCATCGTTGAAAATCTTGCTGATGTACTTGGAACCGTTGTCGGGAAGAATAACTACCATAATTTTGTCAGGTTCGAGCGTAGCGGCATGTTTGAGGGCAGCATGAACAATTCCGCCCGATGAGCCACCACCGAAAATACCTTCTTTTCGTGTCAGGTCCCGTGTCATGAGAAAACACTCTTCATCGGTTACCTGGTATATTTTGTCGATGACGGAGAAATCGAGGGTTGGACAGAGAAAATCATCGCCAATGCCTTCCACGAGATACGTGTGAGGTTCGACCATAGTGTTATCTTTGAAATAGTTATAA
>JAJRZL010000289.1 GCA_024275255.1 Candidatus Zixiibacteriota bacterium
CAGTCTCAAAACAGAAGCAATAACTTACACAACTGTTTCCCTAGACATCCACAAAATATCATATTTACCCCGTTTGTCAAGAACTTTTTTACCCCTAACCTATAATACGATAAGGTGTAGTTTTAAAATGGGTGGGGTAGGGAAGGTAGTTGTATTAGGTAGGATTACTTCAGCAAGAGGTAATGTTGAACCGAAAAGCTCCAAAATAATCATTTGAAGACAACGGATGAGAAACAAATGTGCTTGAGGTTTGAAAAAGTGAAACAATGAATTGATGTGTGCCATTGGGAATGGATAGTGAAAATAATCACAAAATAGCTGATGGATGATAAGCCTTGTTACCGAATCATGAATAGATTGATATTACATGATAGTGAAAATGGTCACAATCATAGAGCTTGGGAATTATGCTCTGAACTGGGTTCCATAGGGCACATGTGTTTTTTTGAAAAGGTATTTGGATGGAGATTATTTTTCAATTATTATCATCTGAAATAAAAAAATGACAGGCAGACAACCTGTCATTTTTCAAGCTTTTTGTTCAAATCTACGTCAAGGACAGTTAGCGGGAGCAGGACCTCCACTAAATAAATAGGCAACCAGATAAGTCAGGTCTGAGACGAGAATATCTCCATTTGCGTCGCCATCGACATTAGCTTCCTCGGCACAAGCCGGTGGGGAACCACCCTTAAAGAGAAAATCTACAAGGTAGGTCAAATCGCTTATATTTACCTCGTCATTTATGTCACCATTGACATTTCCGCGTATAGGGGCAACACAACAGCCGGCATCACAAGCATCTCCCACGCCGTTGCTGTCGGCGTCTTCCTGTCCCGGATTATAAGCGTAAGGACAGTTGTCATCAGGGCACGTATTGGCAGGAAATCCGGGATTTCCAAAGCCATCGCCGTCCGTATCGGTACAGGTGTCACAGGAGTCGCCGATACCGTCCATATCAGCATCTTCCTGGTTCGGATTTGCTGTTTGAGGGCAGTTGTCACAAAGGTCACCGAATGAATCACCGTCAGCATCATTTTGGTCGGTATTGGCAATTTCAGGACAGTTGTCGCAATTATCAGGGATTGTATCTCCATCAAAATCAGCCGTATCAGGGAATCCGGGGCAAACATCGCAGCCATCAGGGACACCGTCATTATCTGTATCTACATTGTCATCGAATCCGGGGCAAATATCACAGCCGTCAGGGATACCGTCGTTGTCAGTATCAATATTGTCATCGAATCCGGGACAAATATCACAGGAATCCCCAACCCCATCACTGTCTGAATCGGTTTGGTCTGGATTGTATACAGAAGGGCAGTTGTCAGGTGGGCATTCATTTTCGAGATGATCGGGGTCTCCAAAGCCGTCACCATCGGAATCAAAACAGATAAAAGGATCAATGGGCATTTTGGTCAGAAATGCGTCAAAAGCTCCACCCCAGGAAGCCTGGGCGGCATTTTGGGTGGGGAAGAAGGCGTTGCTGGTATAACCGCCTATGTAAGCATTATAACCGGTATCTACCGTGATTCCGTATCCGAAATCATAACCATTTGTCCCAATAAAAGTGCTGTAAACAAGAGCGTTGCCGGGTTCGGCTACACAGGTTACAAAAACATCTGTCACACCGTTATATGTACTGTCGTAAGCATCAAGAGATGGATATGCCGGAGAACTGGTATTACCGGTAATATACGCTCTGCCGGAATCATCAACAGCGATAGAAGCGGCTAAATCATCCTGGGTTCCTCCAATATAGGTACTATACAGGAGATTATCACCAGTACCGGCTAATTTGAATACAAATACATCCATACCGCCGTTGGGGGTGCTGTTATAAGCATTGACAGCGGGAAAAGTACCTGAAGTGGTATAACCCGTTACAAAAGCATCGTCAATACTGTCTAAGACAATACCGAAACCGGCATCATCACCACCACCGCCAATATAGGTACTGTAAACAAGGGCATCGCCGGTAGTGTTCAATCGTGTAACAAAACAGTCCCCAAGGGCTATTCCGGTATTGTATGTTGAATCGTAAGGAGTAACCATCGGGAAATCATCAGATAACGTATAGCCGGTAACAAAGGCTTCTCCACTACTATTGACAGCAATGCCAAGAGAAGCGTCGGTGTTTGTACCACCTAAATATGTGCTATAAAGTAGCGTCGAGCCGTCAGGATTAAGCTTGGCTACAAAGGCATCTTTGCTCCCGCCCAGAGTATTGTCGTACGGGCTGGCGGAAATAGTAAAATCTGCTGATTTAGTGTTGCCGGACAGGTACACATTCAAGTTGTTATCAAGAGCAACAGCGGCTCCGGCATCATCACTACTGCCGCCAAGGTATGTACTGTAAATAAGGTTATCGCCAGTGGCGGCTAATTTAAGAATAACCGCATCTTTTCCTCCGGCATTTGCAGATTGGACAGGGTTGACAGTGGGGAAATCAGTAGCATCAGTTGTGCCGATAACATACACTGCCCCCAGAGAGTCAACCTTGATACCGAAAGCCCTGTCATCACCATCGGAGCCGCCAATATACGTACTATACCGAATAGTGTCGCCTTTTACCGATAACTTGGTAACAAATATATCGTAGCCGTTTATACTGCCACCGTTGTAAGTACTGTCGTAGGCACTTTCAACAGGGAAGTCGCTCGATTCCACGTAGCCGGTAGCATACAGGTTGCCATCTTTATCGACAGCAACACTACGGCAATAATCATTATCACTACCACCAAGATAGGTGCTATATTCAATCACCGGGTCAATAATCAATGGTAAATCCGGGTTGTAGCCTTCATTGAATGAGAATCCAAATGTTTTATCATCAAACAAGACAAACTCTGCCGCAACCGGCAAAGTGTTTCCATTATCATACTGAAAAACAACCGGAGGTTGTTCGACAATGTCACCGAGAACAGTATTGATTATCAGGCTGTTATCACTTGCCAGTGAAAGAGTATTGATGCCATCAAGATGAATGCGTATTACCGAAGGATCCGCTCCGGGAGATACTTCAAAATTATATTCGAGGTGATCCCCCCTGGAATAATATATGAGGTTGGTCCCTTCATAGATATTTTCAAATATTATTTGCTGGTAGGCAGGAATATGTCGGTACCATTGAGCAGGGTTGTTCCCGATGAAATAATTTATATTAATATTCGAGGATTGTTCTCCATACACTGATGGGGTTTCGTTGGCGCCTTCAAAAGATACCCGTACGAGATGGTATTCGATACTGTCTTTACCGAATGAAATCGGATCATCTGTCAGTGCGTGTCCGAACGGAGTAAGTTCTGTCGGGATGCGTTTCTTAAAATGATAGAAGACTTCATGATTCGTAAACCAAACGGTTGTTTGATTTACATCTGCCCGGAAAGTCACACCATCAGAAAATTGCCCGACATTTTTTACAAAAACAATGTCTTGATAGGTTACCTGGTTTTTAATCAGGTTATCTTGCACCTGCGAAGTAAAATCAGAGTTTACCCCTCTCGTGGTGGCATTTTCTGGTTTAATCAACAATAAACTCAGGGTAACTGACAAAATGACAGCTATCCCTATAAGCCACGATTTACTTTTTTTCACGTATTCACTCCGGAAGTCTTATCGCCACGATGTGTTCATGCTTTCCATGCAAGACTAAACTAATTAATACAACTACCGGTGTTTTGTCAAGTTAAAATGAACTCCCGATACTATTTCCTGCTTAGTTTACTCTCTAAAAAATGCTTATTCATTATTTCGACAGTCAGTCATATTTCTGAACATGCAACTTTTTTAGCAATATTTACCCACCACAGACGGGTGCCGGTCCGCCTTCAAATAAGAATGATACTAGGTAAGTAAGATCCGCTATATTCGGACCTTCTCCGTCACCATTTACATCAGCAGAAGCCATGACGGGCGGTTCGGGACCACTTTCAAAGAAATATGCAACAAGATAGGTCAGGTCTGCCACGTTGGGATTTTCTCCACTGCCATCAATATCCCCACAGATATATTGTGGAATGGGTTCAACTGTTAATGATACAGGCACAATAAGTGGATTGTCGTCCGGATCGTTGCTGTTGATATGGATATTTGCCTGATAGACACCGGAATCAAGTTCGGCAGTAGTAAATTTCACTTCCACCGTATCAGAAGCGCCCTGGCTAACGATACCGTTTTGTGTCCCTAATGTAAGCCAGAGATAAGGCGGGGTGAATTGTATTGTTAACGAGTCTTTCAAGTATGGGGTAAGATACGCAACTTCGAGTCCGTCTGTTCCGTCCTTATTCTCTATACCGACCGCACAGTTGTTAACATCAAACCCGGGTGCGATAGACAGGTACTGGAAGATGATACTACCGTCCGGGTATAGGATAACCTCTGCGTTTACGATATCACCTGCCGATGCGTTGTACTCGGGGTAATTATAAAACTGTATGACACACCTGTTGCCGGTGGTATCTATATATACATGAGTGCCGGGGTTGGCTCCATCAGCCGGATTGAGATCATCCCAGAGCCAGGCGAGAATACTGTTTGGTAAAGTTACAGTGGGAATAGATGTCTTGAAACGGGACCTCATGGAATCCGCTGCAAAACCGATTATTCCGTTGGAACCGATATACAAGTTGCTGTACAGGGAATCATAAAATGGGAAATTAAAACCTATCGGGTACGGTCCACCATAGTTGTCATCGGATAAATCAGTTACAATATCAAATCCTGTTGCCGAGACATCAATCCAGTTAAACGCCGGTCCGCCGGGTTCATCGGAATCCATCCAGAAGTAGCCATAGTTGTCGGGACCACCGGCATTTCGAGTTACGGGGATCCCGGTCCGCGGATCATCAGAACCCTTGATGTCAACATAGTTGTTGAAATCTTCAGAATATGACCTGCTTGCTGGTTCAACTAATCCGGCGCTGCGTAGCTGGTCAAAAAGAGCATTTTTGCTGTTCACGAAAGAGTATGACAAACTATATGTTAACTCACCGGCGCCGTTATTCGAAATAATCAGGTTGTTTGTTGTGGAATCACCCTTGGTCAACGTTTCGGTAAAAGATAATGGCTCCTCGGTAATATCCGGCGCATATATGATGCGGATATCATCAACATACCAGTCATCGCAATCGACACAGGAACCATAAGAACGGAGACGAATCTGAAAACCGCTATGGTACGCATCAGCCGGCAGCAGGTAATTTACCTGAGAAAAAATACTCATTGGCGGGTCGGACCCTAAATGATGACCTGCTTCAACCCAGGTTCCTACATTATTCTTGTATTCTACCCACAAATCCTCACCAGCACTCGGTGTTGCTCCACTACCGCCTTGTTCATAGTAATAGGAAAGCATAACGCCTGATTGGCTGCTTAAATCAATTAACTGTGAGACAACAGTATCGATTCCACCATCGAGGTTCAGGGCATAGGGGGGAGAAGGCGGGTTGAGAGCTTCCGTGTTGACTGTGGCTCCGGTGTTAATCAGCCAGCGTAAGGAAAAGAGCGTATCTTCGGGAAATGGTTCATACCACGGAAATCCTCCGGGCTGTCCTGCCGAGAAAGTGACAAGCTGGCTGGTGTCAAATGTGGCAGGATTGTTTAAGGATACAGCATAAATGGTAGAACTGTCCGACTCGTTCATTGCAGCTCCGGGTGGAATGGCAACTTTAACGGTAAAATGTACGGAATCCTTTGCATTCACAAAACCGGTCATGGTAACAGGATTGATACCTGTTGAGTCAAAGAACTGCACATACCAGGTACTTCCGGAATCGCTCAACACATAATTATCGGTATTCGTCCCGGAATTGATTATTGTAAAGAGATATGATATGGTATCACCCGCCGGTCCATATTGAGAGGCAAAGGGAGGTTCAAGGTTCATTTCATAGG
>JAJRZL010000016.1 GCA_024275255.1 Candidatus Zixiibacteriota bacterium
AATTTTGAAGGGTTGGTTGTTGAGTCGAAGTGGATGTCTTCGATGGATGAAGCGACCTGTGGGGCAACTATCAGTGAGATTGGTAACGAGCTCAATGAGCAACTTATCAACAATTCATTCGGACATATTCGCGCAGTGTTGATTGAGACGGGGGAAGTAACGTTCTACGTTATTCGTACCGAAACCGGAGTATTTTTATTTGTTGCAGGTCCCGGGACGAATCTTGGAGCCCTGAGAATGAAAGTGGAAAAATTGATGGGTTTTTACAAGCCCTGACCAATTGAGGTTAATATATGAAAAGTAATACTCGTATCAATCAACAGATTCTGTTGTATTCCTTGTTGGTTTTGATTGTCCCGATGATTCTGTATCCGCAATTGAAATCCAGCATGGTGCGTGCATCGGTGTTTTATGTAATACTGGAGATTGGGTATTACTTCAGTGTGGCATATTTCCTGAACAGGAAAGCAAAGTTCATACATGTTGTACAGGCAGCGGGAGTTTGTCTTCTTTTCCGAATTTCATTAGGTGCTGTTTTGGGATTGTTGCTTGCCGGGTTATATATCATACCAGTCAAAACAGCTTTGATTATAGCAATAGTGAAGTTTTTACCAGCAGTTATCCTGCATACTGGTGTCAGCCCGTTTATTCTGAAGCCTATCATAGAACAAGTTCTTGTGGTACCTCGTGTTCCCAGGCATATTCCGCAACCCGGTTCCAGACAGCCCTTAGTGTCACCGACACAAAGCTCATCGGTGTTTAACTCGAATACCACGGTTTTTCCTTCAAAAGAACAGCGTGCAACACAACCGATGTCCGGTAAACCGAGCTATGAACCAACACCTCAAGCACAGAAAGATGATATGAACGGATTTGACATGGCTTCACGGTACATAGCTGAAGACGCATCGGTACAGCTTGTGGTTATCGTTGATAATGAGGGATTGCCGCTTTCGAATGTTGTTCGCGGTGCTATTGATGTGGAAGACTGGGCACCGATGGCGTTATTGTTGCACGAACAAAACTCACAGGTGCTCAACCGTTGGGGGTTAGTGGCACCTGAAAGAATATCTCTTACGATAGATGAAAACAGAATCATTATATCCCGTGAAGAATCGTTTAGCTTGATGGTCATAAGTAAACGACAGCCCAACGATATTCTCGATATCAGGATATCCAAAGGGTTGAATATAATCAAGAAATATGTAGATGAACGCTATGGCGGAAGTCTGGTAGTCAACACGGAGAGTGTATATGCATGATGTACTGAGTGATTTGAATAAAACCAGTGGTATCACCGGTTCCATGGTTGTTGGCAATGACGGTATTGTTATTGCCTCTGATCTTGATGTTTCATTTGAAGGTGATACGGTGGGTGCATTGGCAGCTTCTATAACATCGAATATCCAGAAATCACTGGATCGTTTACAGGTGAGCCCGTTACGGCAGGTAACGATTGAAGCGGATGACGGGAAGTTATTCTTCTCTGATGCCGGGATGGGTATTTTGGTGGTAACCACCGCCCGTGATGTCAATGTCGGGTTAATTCGGCTTGAGATTAAAAATGCGATAAGCAAGTTACAGGCAGCTGGATAAAAAATGCATAAGAAACATGATAGGTAGGATGTCAAACCATGGTATCGATAAATTATTCTGCACGGGAAGTATGTTGTAAAATTGTCTATTACGGTCCCGGGTTATCGGGAAAAACGACAAATTTACAATATGTCCATGAAAAAGTACCCGGTAACACGCGTGGAGACCTGATTTCTCTGGCAACAGAAGCTGACCGGACCCTGTACTTTGATTTTCTCCCGATTAACATAGGAACAATCAACGGGTTTGCAGCCAAGTTTCAACTCTATACCGTCCCCGGGCAGGTGTACTACAACGCTACTCGCAAACTGGTGCTACGCGGTGTCGATGGTATTGTGTTTGTTGCCGACAGTCAGCCGGATAAGATGGATGAAAATATCGAATCATTGGCGAACCTCGAAGAAAACCTTCGGGAATATGGATATGATATTAATGACATCCCGCTTGTATTGCAGTACAATAAACGTGACCTCCCCGGTGTGCTCTCCGTGGAAGAACTCAATGCCAAATTGAATCCGCGCGGGGTTCCGACATTTGAGGCTTCGGCAACCCTGGGGAAAGGTGTCTTTGATACTCTCAAGTTGATTATCAGGTTAGTTCTTGATAAAGCAAAGAACAGCAATAAAAATCAGCGTAAACCGGTGACGGCGGCATCCTTGTCCAAGGAACCTGCGGCAAGTCCGCCGGTAAGCCCATCCGCACAACCGGTGCCGGTAACTCCGGTAAAAGAACCTTCAGCACCTCCAGCAGCAGCTTCTCCATCTCCTGCTCCGGTTACTCCTGCTCCAAAACCGTCACCGCAACCTCAGCCTCAACCGGTTTCAGCGGCAGCATCGGCAGCACCCCAACCCCAAGTGGCATCGCCTGCTGTGGCGACAGAGAGCCCTCAGGCAGCTACGGTGGGAGTTGCCCCTAAGACAAAAGCTCCGGTAGCGGGAACAAAGCCACAGCCTGCTCAGCCAGCAGTATCAAACCCGGATGGTGAAGCATACCGTCCGTACCCGGGGAGTACTACCGGTAAGATAAAACAGCCGGTTACCTCTCAGGAGCAGTCCACAGCCTCGGTTACCGGTGGGGTGAGACCTGCAACACAAACACAACTCGAAAAAAGCAATGAACATATTATACCACAACAGCAACAAGATTCCGACCACGTGCCGATTATGGCGCCCTCTATGCGTCGAAGAGCCGAGAAAAAGAAGCGTGGCTTTTTCAAACGTCTGTTTGGTATCAAATAGCCACGAAGGAGGAAAGAGATGAGTGAGGATAGTTTGATTCTCTATGAAGAGGAAATTAAGCAGATTGAGAAAATCATTTCGAAACTGCTTAAAGGAGCAGAAGCCAAGTGTGGCTTGCTTGTCGATAAAGATGGTCATTTGATCACCCGGCAAGGGTTCACTCATTCCCTCGATACCACAGCTCTGGCGGCGCTGCTTGCCGGCTCATTTGCTTCGACGAAAGAGATAGCCAAGTTGGTCGGGGAACCGGAGTTTTCTGTGCTGTTTCATCAGGGAAAGAAAGACCATATCCACATGTCACTTGTGGGAGAACGGTCAATATTAGTCGTGATTTTTGATGATAGAACGACAATCGGAATGGTCCGGCTTTGTGCTAAAGAAGCAGCTACCGATTTGACCAAAATATTTGAACAGATTAAAGAAAACTCGAAAGCATCGGCGCAGCCATCGATATCCGGTGAGTTTGCCGACGGTGCCCAGGATAAATTGGATGATATCTTCCAGGATTAGGGCGTTGTAACGAGGGGGAATGGAAGAAAATTGGATGTAAACACATTAACGGATGACGTAAGTACACACCATGGCACCTGAACTTGGGGCAATGCTGGTTAAAGCCGGTAAGATTACACCGGAACAAGCCGAACAGGCTTCAGCAGTTGCAAAAGAGAAAAATATCAAGCTGGAAACGGCGTTAGTTGAGATTGGCGCGATACAATCGGAAGATGAAATTGCCAAGCTAATCGGCAAGCACCTGAAAATCGGTGCATTGCGACTGGAAGATATTGAGCTTAACCCGGAGATAGTGCAGCTTATTCCTCTTGATATTGCCCGTAAGTTCAAAGTCATTGCTGTTTCCAAGCTCAATAAGACATTGTTGGTCGCAATCGGTGACCCAAACAACATCTATGTACTCGACGCCTTGAAGTTCATTACCGGTTGCAATATCCAACCGGCATTATCACCGGAATCGGCAATCGAAAAAGCAATTGATACGTACTATGTTGATTCCGGTGGATTATCCGAGATTGTAAAAGGACTTGAAGACCAGGAAGATCTCGAGGTTGTCGAGGCAGAAGAGGGTCCCAGCGACAGCGACCTGATGTCGGCAATCCAGGATAAACCGCTGGTCAAGCTGGTCGATTCTATTATCGCCGATGCTATTCGTATGGGGGCATCGGATATTCATCTGGAAATGTACGAAAAACGAATCCGGGTGCGTTACCGTATTGATGGTGACTTGCGCGAAATGGCGCCGTTGCCGTTTAAGTATCGGGCAGCTATTGTTTCCCGTGTGAAAATCATGGCTGACCTTGATATTTCCGAACGGCGTTTACCACAGGATGGTCGTATCAAGGTCAAGATTTCGGGACGAACGGTTGACCTACGTGTTTCCGTATTGCCGACCATCTTTGGAGAGAAGGTGGTTATGCGTATTTTGGATCCCAATGCGTTGATGGTCGATATGACCAAGTTGGGATTCAGAGAGGAAGATTTGAAAAAATTTGAAAGTGCCATTCATCTTCCATACGGTATCATCCTTGTTACCGGTCCGACCGGTTCCGGTAAAACGACCAGTTTGTATTCCGCTCTGAAAAAGATTAATACTGTTGATATCAATATCATGACGGCGGAGGATCCGGTAGAGTTCAACTTCGATGGTATCAACCAGGTAGCGGTAAAATCGGATATCGGGTTAACCTTTGCCGCAGCATTGCGTTCTTTCTTGCGACAGGACCCGGATGTTATCATGGTTGGTGAGATTCGTGATGGTGAAACAGCGGAAATCGCTATTCGGGCAGCATTAACCGGTCACCTCGTGTTTTCGACACTGCATACAAACGATGCTCCATCATCTATCAACCGTCTGATTGATATGGATGTGCCGTTTTATCTGGTAGCTTCGGCGACAAAGTTGATTATGGCGCAGCGTATGGCGAGGAAAATCTGCCAGCACTGTAAAGAAGAAGTGAACCTTTCGGAAGAGCAGGTCAAGGGGCTTGGAGAACTGCCGAAAGAACTGCTGCGAAATATACGGGCTTTTAAGGGGCGTGGTTGCCGGGAATGTAACAATACAGGAAAATCGGGTCGAACTGGTATTTTTGAAGTAATGCCGATTACCCGTGAGATTGAGAAGCTTATCCTTGCCAAGGCAACTGATACCGAGATTCGGAAAACTGCCCTGGAGCAGGGAATGTATAGTCTTCGGATGTCTGCCGTAGAAAAAATGAAAGCAGGTTTGATAGATATTGACGAGGTTTTTGCGGTAACCTCCGGCAACTAAGAAAAACCTGATAAACCTTATTGCCTGCCAATTAGTTACAACTTTGCTTACGTTACTTTTCAGTCAAGATTCAGCTATCTGGTCCGATATTAGTAGTATGGTATTGTATGTAGGTAATGAGCACTTTTAGGGAGAAAGAATCAATATGGTAAGCCTACGGGAATTGTTGGAACAGATGGTAAAAATGGGTGCTTCTGATTTGCATCTTACAGTCGGAGCGCCACCGGTTGTTCGAGTGGATGGTAAACTTCAGCGATTGAGCTATGATATTCTTACGAGTGAACAGACCAAGAAACTCTGTTACTCCATGTTGAATGAAAAACAGAAGTTGAAATTCGAACAGAACTCCGAACTTGACTTTTCCTTTGGTATTGAATCCATGAGCCGTTTCCGCTGCAATGTATTTATGCAGCGTGGTAATATTGCTGTTGTGCTTAGACAAATTCCCTACAAGGTTCGTACCTTTGAGGAACTGGGGCTTCCAAAAGTAGTTTCGGAATTTGCCAATCTCCCACGTGGTTTGGTGTTGGTGACCGGTCCCACCGGTTCCGGTAAATCCACAACTCTTGCTGCCATTATTGATAAAATTAACAAAGAGAGAGCTGTACATATTATTACGGTAGAAGATCCTATCGAATACCTGCATCGCCACCAGCAAGCATTGGTCAACCAGCGTGAAGTCTTTTCTGATACCAATTCCTTCGCCTCGGCGTTGAAATATGCGTTGCGTGAGGACCCCGATGTGGTTCTTGTCGGTGAGATGCGTGATCTGGAAACGATTGAAGCAGCCATATCAATTTCTGAAACCGGTCACCTTGCTTTTGCAACCTTGCATACCAACTCGGCATCGGAGTCAATCAACCGTATTGTGGACTCATTCCCGACCAATCAGCAGGAACAGGTTCGGGTATCATTGTCATTTACGTTGCAGGCAATCGTATCACAGACTCTTATCCCTAAAATTGGTGGTGGTCGGGTACTGGCTATGGAAATCATGGTAGTCACGCCTGCCATCAGAGCGTTGATACGGGATGATAAAGTTCATCAGATGTATTCCATGATTCAATCCGGTCAGAAGTTTGGTATGAAAACCATGAACCAGTCATTGGCGGAACTCTACTTGAACCGGAAAATTTCCATCAATGATGCCATGAATTACAGTCCCAATACTGATGAGTTAAGTGAGATGTTGTCAAGGCAAAAAGCCACGACAACATTTTAATATATTGATGATAAGGCAATACTCGAGTAAAGAGGTCAAGATATATGCCGGAATTTGAATACAAGGGAAAGACGTTGGCAGGTGCGGCGGTTGCCGGAACACTGAAGGCAAAAAGCAAAGCCGACGTAGAGCGGGTTCTCAGGCAGAACCGTATTCTGGTGAAGTCGATTACCAAAAAGTCACCGGAAATAAATATCAAGTTTGGAACCGGTATCAAGCGGGTGGAAATATCCCGGTTTACCCGGCAGTTTGCTACCATGATTGGTGCTGGTTTGCCGATGGTTCAATGTCTGGATATTCTGGCAAATCAGTCACCCAACAAAGAACTGCAAAAAATCATTACCCAGGTAAAAGAAGGTGTTTCTGGTGGCGCTACCCTTTCTGAAGCAATGGCACGGCATCCGAAAGTGTTTGACCCGCTTTACACCAACATGGTCGAGGCAGGTGAAGTCGGCGGTGCGCTGGATGCTATTTTGGTCCGACTGGCTACCTATCGGGAAAAAGCTGATAAGTTGATTCGAAAAGTCAAAGGGGCAATGGTGTATCCCTCGGTGATTATGGTCGTTGCCGCCGGTGTTACTATCGGTATGCTTACCTTTATAGTACCGGTGTTCGCCAAGATGTTTGGCGGTTTGAATGCCGATTTACCCATGCCGACACAGGTGGTGTTGCGTATTTCGAATTTCTTAAAGTCAAATTTCATGTACTTAACCGGTGGCACGGTGGCGGCGTTTATCGCTTTTCTTTATTGGAAAAAGACACCTGCCGGTGGTTTGATATGGGATAAGATATTATTGAATATGCCAGTCCTTGGTGATTTGGTGCGAAAATCCTCGGTGGCGCGGTTCACCCGTACATTGGGGACACTGTTGGCATCTGGTGTTTCTATTCTCGATGCACTGGATATTACCGCCAAGACTGCCGGGAACAAGGTTATTGCCAATGCAATCAATAAATCGGTAATGGCAATTGCCGAAGGTGATACGATTACTGCACCATTGAAGGAAACGGGAGTGTTCCCGCCCATGGTTACCCAGATGATTTCTGTCGGTGAGAAAACCGGCGGACTGGACGACATGCTCAGTAAGATTGCTGATTTTTATGACGAAGAAGTTGATGATGCCGTTTCGGCTCTGACATCGGTTATCGAGCCGATTATTATCGTCTTTATGGGTGTGGTTATTGGTGCTATCCTGGTTGCGATGTACCTTCCGATGTTTGATATCATCGGCAAGATCGGGTAGTCGGCCACAGGTATTTGATATAATAAATACACAATACAACGGCGCACCCGGTGCGCCGTTCTTATTATGGAACATACTCAAAGAAAAGAACAACTGGCTTGGTTTATCCCCCTGCGGTTGGCAACATTTGTCATTTTATTTGCTGTTGTTGTCCTTTGGATGGGGAACCCCAAATTTCTGCACCTTCCGTTTTTCTCCTATGCCGTATTTACCCTGGTTTTTACGCTTTTTCTTGCTTTTGATAAGAAGCAACGTTACAAGCAAATAACACAGTTGATTGTTGCCCTGCATTTTATTTTTGAGCTGATAACTGAGACAGGAATTATCTATGCAACAGGCCAGATAAACTCACCATTCTCTGCTCTTTACCTGCTGACAATCGTATCTTCGGCAATGACCTATCGCCTGTTTGGTACCCTTGTACTGGCAACACTGAGCTCCGCTGTGTATGCCGCTACTATCTGGTTGGGGATAAGTCAGGCAGGCTCAGCAGATTTTTCCATAGCATCGTTACAGTTTATCCTGAAATTGCCGGACAGGATATTTTATTCGGTTTTTTTGCATATTTTAATGTTCTATCTCACTGCTTTTATGTCCGGCTATCTTGCGGAACGTTTACGTAAACAGGGACTTCAGCTTGCCGATACTTCCCAGGCGTTGCGCAGGGCAAAGCTTGAGACCGATGATATCCTGTTACATTTGAATTCCGGGTTATTGACTATCGATGCCGAGGGGCATATCGTTTTTTTCAATCGAACTGCAGAGCGAATCCTCGGGTATCGAGAGGAAGAAGTAAAAGGGCGGTTGTGTGAAAAAGTCTTTGCCGACAGGATGCCGAACCTTGCTACTTGCTTAATGGATGGTATCCGCTCTCGTGAAGCGCATATTCGTCGGGAAATAGAGATAACCACTCCGACAGGTGCAAAAATACCCATCGGGTTATCCATTTCGATTTTAACCGGGGAAAACTATTCCGCTCGCGGGGTGATTCCCATTTTTTCTGATTTAACCGAAGCAAAAATACTTGAAGTAAAAATGCGCACTGCTGACCGGCTCGCCGCTATTGGTGAGTTGTCCGCGGCCATAGCCCATGAAATACGTAACCCCCTGACGGCGATATCCGGGTCGGTGGAAGTGTTGAACAAAGATTTGCAGCTTACCGGTGAAAATCAGCGGTTGATGGAATTGATTGTGAAAGAATCACACCGGTTGAGCAAAATCCTCAGTGAGTTCCTGCATTATACCAAAATTGACCGACCGGTGTATGTCAATGTGGATTTGTGTCATGCCATTAGTGATACATTGCAAATACTCTATCATCATGAATCGTTTCATCCCACCGTACGCGTGACATTTGAGAGTTTCAACCCGGTGGTCTATGTAGTTGGTGATGAAGACTTGGTGAAACAACTGCTGCTTAATCTGGCTGTCAACGCTTGTGAAGCCCTAGGCGAAAAAGGCGGAGAAATCAGGTTTATTCTTACACCCGGTAGTGATGAAGAGCATGTAACGCTTATGATTGAAGATAATGGACCGGGTATCCCGGAACAGGTACAAAAAAAGATATTCCAACCCTTTTACTCCACCAAGAAACTTGGGACTGGACTGGGACTGGCAATTGTCCATCGTATTTGTACCTCGTTAAAATTGAATATCCGGGTAATTTCAAGTCCCGGTGCAGGGACTATGTTTGAAATTCATTTCCGAACCTTTGCTCAGGATTATCCTGACGGAGGAGCTCAACAGCAGGATTTCCCGCACTCGGTACATATATAGCTCGTCTGCCTGCTCCGTTTTTGGGTTGCTTTTCCCTTATCTCTGTATAATATAGAGAGTTCATAAAAAGATGGAGTAAATATGCGATTGATACGATTGTTAGGTATTCTGATAGTATTACTAATTATTACCACCGGTTGCCAACCCCCTGTCATAAATATAGAAAATATTGACAGCTATTCCTCTTATGTTGTAGCTGAAATTGATACGGTGTATTCCCTGACAATGCCCGAGCTATATGAAGCTCTCAATAACAGCACCCTTTTGCCCAACGGGGGTACATTACCGGTAAAAGATGTAAAACACTTTCTGGACAGCCTTGTAGTCGATACGATAATAAGTTTGCTGGCATTTGATGTCAATCCTGCTGACTATTATGACCAGTATCAAGATGTGAAACGAGAATACCAGGACTACCTTACCAAGCTCTACTACCGCCGAACAGTTTATGATAAAATAAATGTCGACTCTGCCCAGGCTGCCAGGTATTGGGCAGAGCATCCGGAGTTTTTCTCAATCCCGGAACAAGTACTGCTGTATCATATTTTTATATCTCCGTTAGGGATGAAATATACCCCCGACTCGCTGTATTACCGTTCGTTAACACCTGAGGAACTTGACCGGGAAACAGAAAAATATGCCCGACGGGTAAAAGAGATTTTAGATAGTGTCGGTGATTTTCAAGCTGTTGCCAAAGAATATTCTCAGGATTTGGAAACGGTCAGGTCCGGCGGAAAGGTCGGATGGGTAAAACGTGGCATATATAAACATCCCTTCGACTCTGTTGCTTTCAACCTTGAACCGGGAAACTACTCTGATTTGTACCGGGATTCTGACGGGTGGCATATTATTTATATTGAAGACTACAAACCGGGAGGTCCCCCTCCACTCGATTCATTACAGCTTGACCGTGCCAAAAAAATGCTCACCGCCATGATTGCGGATTCGCTGGCTCGCCCGATTATCGACTCATTAAAAAATGAAATACACCTTGTGTATAACGAACCCATGTTGGATACCAACGTTTTCCATGTTGATAAGCAGGTATGGGCGGGAATACTCAACGGTATTGATACGATAGACTTTAATGATCTCAGGCAGTATGAGCTGGCATTTCGGCGGAAATATGGTGTAAGCAATACCACGGTTGACATGAAACGTGAGATGATAGAACTGGTTGCCCGTCGTTATATTGTAATGCAGGCAGCACGAGCTATGGGATTGGATACGCTTGATTATGTAAGGGCTGTTTATAACGGGTTTCGGCAAAAATTTGGCAGGTTGATTCTTCACATGCAATGCTATGATATTGGATGGAATCCTCCTGATAGCCTGGTGGAACAGTATTTCGAAACCCACAAAAAGGAGTTCGAAATCAAGAAACCGTTGAAAGTCCAGCATATTATCACCGATGATTCGCTGTTTGGAGAATTCATTCGGGATCAGGCTATGGCTGGAGTGGATTTTCTCGAGCTTGCGCAGCAATATTACCCGGGAGATGAAGAAGTCCGAAAAGACCTGGCAAACCTTGGTGAAATTGGTCCTGAAGATGTCCCTCCGGAGTTTTATCAGGCGGCATTAATGACTACCGTGGGAGAAGTGAGCCACCCGGTAAAGACAAAGTATGGATATCATATTATCAAAGTGCTGGCGAAACGTAATCCCCCGGACTATCTGACAATGCGGCCCAAGATTGTCCCGATTTTGAAAAAACAGCACCGAATGGAGGCATTCAGGCAATTTCGGGATAGTGTATATAACGAGGTTCAGGTACGTTTCCCCGGAAAGTTGTATCCGGTGCATCTTCGCTCTATGAGGTATCGAAGCAAGTAAATCTGTTATGGCTGACATCGAAATTTTATCATCCCGGCAAATTCCGTTTAGCCATGAACTTCTTCGTAAAGCAACCCACATGGGGGCACTGATTATCCCGGCGGGGTACTATTTGCTCGGGCTGTCCTGGGTAGAGATGCTTCAGATAATGATTCCGGTTACATTCCTGATGATTCTCATCGACATTTCACGACTTCGGCAGTGGAAATTCTGGCGGAACATTGCAGGACCGCTCACTTCACGTATGATTCGTGCCCATGAACATGCAGGCGATTTTACCGGAGCAACCTATATATTGATAGCTGTCTGTGTTACGGTTGCCATGTATCAAAAACCGGTTGCCATTGCCGCCTTGGCATTTATCATCGTCGGTGACAGCG
>JAJRZL010000290.1 GCA_024275255.1 Candidatus Zixiibacteriota bacterium
AATGGTGATTCCAGGCTGAGTGAGTAAATACCACTCATGCTGTCAACATTGTCGGAACGTCCTCCAAAAGCATACGGGTCGGTGGAAAAATACAACTTCATGATTTCTCCCTCGCCAGCGGGAAGAGACGGGGAGCCGCCACCATTATCAGCCGTCAGCTCAACGGTATATTTTTTACCGGATTGGTCCGCAGTGAGAAACTGAATCCGCTCAAAATAGGATGTTCGTGAGCCCAAAGTGACAGAATCGAAAAAGAGGAGCGAAGAATCGCCATAGGTGAACGGAACAACAATTCTTTCCAGCGGCTGGGAGTTTTTCAAGTTGACCGACATGACCATCGGCTCACCGGCAAATGACGAATCTGAGGTGAATGTCAATGTGTCTCCCAGGAGAATAATATAACCGCTTTTGTTAGTGCTCAGACTGCCATAGGCAGTATTGATTGTCAACGAAACATTGTAAAAACCCGGTGAAGTGTAGGTATGAGTTGGATTCTGCACAAATGCCGAGTCACCGTCACCGAAAGACCAGGTCCAGGCAGTTGCCGCTAAAGATGACTCATCAGTGAATTGTACTGTTAAGGGAGCTTCCCCAACGGTAGTATCTGCAGAAAAATCAGCACCCCAGGAAAGAGCAGCTTCAAGATTGATTATACCCCATCCATACGTATTATTGGGTGATGATGCGTTATCTGCTGTTTCCATGAGCGCCTGCCTGATGAGCTGCGGCGAGAAATCCGGGCGTGCCTGAATCAGCAGGCATACCGCTCCGGCTATCAATGGAGTAGAAAGGGAAGTCCCGCTTACGGCAGTGTAACTACCATCAGAAGCAGTAGAAGCACAGGAAGTTGAAACACCAAGAGCACACACTTCCGGCTTTGTACGACCATCAGCAGTTGGTCCCCGTGAAGAAAAACTGGCAATATTTCCATTAATGTCCACCGCTCCGCAGGAAAGAATCTCAAAGGCATCTGCCGGGGGGAGCATCGTGCTGGCACCGGGACCGGAATTGCCCATAGCGTTGCAAACAACAATACCGACAGAAGTAGCGGTATTTGCTGCAATAGTAATAGCAGCCGTTTGACCATCATATTGATCGGGAGTGTACCAGTCGGAATAGGTCAACGATGAGGTAATGACATCGGCTCCGAGAGAATCGACCCACTCCATGGCGGCAATCCAGTTGTCTTCCTCGACCGGGGTTTCAGAACGGATATCTTCGGTTTTACAAAGGATAAAATTAGCCCGGTAAGCTGGACCATAAATCGAGCCATCGAGAAATCCACCGGCAGTTGACCAGATATAAGTGCCATGATTCCACTGGGTGCTCCAGTCATCAGCTTCATTGGCGGTGTTGCTGTCGTTGAAAACAAAATCCCATTCTGCCAGGACTCGTCCTTCGAGGTAATGATTGGCAAAGGCTTAGTGGGATTTCCGGTATCCGGTATCGAAGATTGCCAGTGTCACCCCGGAACCATCATACCCCATATTATGTACTGCCGGAACATGAATCTGCTCAAGCTGAGCCTGGGATATACCATAGTTCAGGGCATCGGGAGCTAAAGATTGTGTCGGAAAATCCTCGGGACGAATAGGGACTGTGGGTTCATCGGGACGCTTAAAACCGGCAACAGGTTTTATTTCGGTAACAAAGGGAAGCTGTAGTATTTCATTGAGCTTGTCTATCGGGACGTCAAAACTGGCAGCATTTAACCACTTACTAATATGCCGGAGGGTTCCACCACGAGCAGTAATTTCATCTATATATTCCGGAACAACCGGTAAGTCGATAAACAACACTTTATCTGTTCCGGTTTTAGCTCGGCGACGCAGCACTTTATCACTAAACCGAACAGCTGCTGCCTTGGTATCAAACTCTGCTTTAGTAAAGACGCCTTTATCAGTAAAATATACCCAGACCCGAGCCGTGTCTGCATTCCTGTTTACGAGGAAATCATACGTAGCCATGGGAAGCCCGGTTTCGGATTTACTCTTTACTACCGGCTTGTCAACTACGTATGACAATTCTTCTGCAAATACCAAGCCGGGCATCAATGTAGCTATAAATAGTAGTAAGGCGGTACCTATCATGGTGAGCATACATCTTGGTTGTGTTTTTCGTAGCACCTATTGAATCCTTTCTTTGAAATGTATATCGGCCAGAGATGTAAATCATAAGACCTGTTTGTATATCTATATAGTATTATTATTTATGATTTTGTCAACACAGAATTGATATCTTCCTACTTATATGGGTATTGTACCATACCATTTAATCGATAAAACCCCGGATATGTTCCCCGGGATAGCTAAGATGTTATAGCTGATGCTGTAGGCTTGTGCACTGCAACTACATAGTAATGAATGGCAGTGTTTGGATAGTTCTTTGGTGTCAGGCACAGAACATGCTGTAAGCATCAGAGAAAGTCGTATGAAAATCGGAGAGTGTACTATTATGAAACGTACAAAAAGATATCTTCTGAGGTCATATAAAGGTATGACGCTGATTGAGCTAATGGCTACAGCAGTTATTATCGGTATCATTGCCTCAATGGCAGTGCCCCGTTTCAGTTATGCCTTTGAACGGTTGCGGTTTCGTAAAAAGAACAGAGATATTGTATCCACGGTAAAGTTAGCGCGTTCAATGGCTATTACGAATAAGAGTCAGTACGGGGTGTACATTAATGGGAATGATAAGCAAATAATTCTTTTTAAGGATATTGTAAATCCGGCTTCTTTTACGTATGATTCTGGTGATTCATTGATAAAGACTGAAACCCTGCCGGCAATTTTCAATTACCTTGGTTCAGATTTTACTAATAATACAATTGTTTTCAAACCAAACGGTTCTGCCAATGTTGGCGGTAGTATTACCACTATGGCTGATGTATCGGAGACGGTAGCTATTGGGACCCATAGTATTTTGGCATCCACAGGGCGAATACAGTCACAATCAAGCTATTATTAGTATATCGTCCTCCTTTCTTCTCTGGGTATTACCCCTCTCAACCTGAGAGGGGTTTTTTATTTCATGATTTAGTGGGCATAATAATTGTAAAGGCGAGGTTCCTTATGTCCGATAACTAACATGAAAACCTTTATAAATGGTGTAAAGCGATGCAAACCAATAAACTTTGTTTTTTCGCTTAATTTGGTAAACCTGAAGCTTGAGATGCCGATAACTGATTTATAACGAAGAGTAACATTTATTAACTGATAGAGAAGTCTATGCTATTTTCGAGAGGCAGTAAAAGTTCCGTTGGATTGGACATCGGTGCCAATTCAATTAAGATTGTGAAACTGGATCATACCAAGTCCGGGTATTCAGTTGCCGCTATTGGTATTCGGGAATTACCTCCGGAAGCCATTGTTGCCGATGAAATCCGGGACCGGGAAGCTGTTATTTTTAATATCCAGTCATTAATCGACCAAACCGATCCGAGAATCAAAGAGGTTGTTATCTCCATCTCCGGACACGGCATTATGACTGACCGGTTTACCATTGATAAAAAAACCGGGGCTGAGGCGGAACAGGCAATTCTCTTTGAAACCGAGCAGCGAGCACCATTTGATGTCGATGATGTTTCTCTTGATTATCATATCATCAAAGTTGATGAAGATATCAACAAGATGGATGTGCTGCTTGTTGCAGCCCGGAAGGAATTCCTCCAGTCACAACTGGAATTGGTTGAAGATTGTGGATTGAAGCCGGTAATAGTGGATGATGATGCGCTGGCTATTTACAATGCGTACGAAAACAATTATGAAATCGATCCCTCAAAAGTAACGGCGCTGGTAAATATCGGGCATGATGTTACCAATGTTACCTACCTTGTTGAAGGGTTATATCATTCGACCCGTGATGTTTCAGCAGGCACAAGAGATATTTACAATGCCATCCAAAAAGAATTCCGGTTAAATCCTGAATTGACCAGCAAAGCCATTAAGGGAGAAATGCAGGATTCGGTTGACCAGGATATGCTGAAAGCAACAATCGTTTCCGCAACCGATGAGTTGATTTCAGGCGTTGAGCTGGCATTTTCATATTTTAAGTCCCAGAGTAAAGTCGATGGGATTGACTGGATTGTCCTTTCCGGTGGTGGTTCCCTGGTGCCGTACCTGCCGGAGCTGATACAGTCAAAACTGAATATTCCACTTGAAATAGCTAATCCTCTCCGGCGAGTTGATTATGATCCGGAGTTGTTCCAATACCTGCAACCAGAGAAGATCGCACCGCTTTTGACGGTTCCGATTGGGCTGGCGATGCGGAAGGTGAGGTAAGACTCTATGATAGAAATAAACTTACTTCCTAAACAATATTATAAGAAGGGTATCAACTTATCATTCGGGAAGACCGGATTATATGCCATTGCAGGTGTCATCGGTATTATGTGTATGCTGGCTGGTGTCACGTTCTATCAATGGCAGCAGGTGAAAAAGCTTGATAATAACATTGCCAAAGCTCGTCAGCGCGCCGCAATGTTACAGAAAGATATCCAGTTGGTCGATGCCCTTCTCGATGTAAAGAACAAGATTCGCGATCGAATGGCAGCGGTGGAACGCCTGGACAGCCATCGTTCGAGCTGGGTGCGGATTCTTGAAAATCTTGCCACCGATGTCCCGGAATTTGTCTGGCTGGCGCGATTTACGGAACTACCACTTGAAAATCCTGATACGACCAAATCCGATGCCGAACAAGCCGAAGCCCGGCTGGTACGACCGGTGGAAATCGAAGGATATACATTTACGTTGAATGCGCTCGCTGCTTTTATGATAAATCTGATGCGCTCGAATTACTTTGATAACGTTGAGCTGACATCAACAACAGAGAAGACATTTGGTGAGCAGAAAGCCTACAATTTTGTGCTTTCCTGCAATCTCCATTATCTGTCTGATGAAGAGTTGCGAGGGCTGATTGCACAGGCAGATAACCCAGGCAGCAAAGCGGGAGCACCAACCCGCCATCAGAGCCTAAACTGAGGATATTACCATGGACTTCAAGGATCCCAAAATACAGAAGATCATGCTCGGTGTGGCGGCATTCTTTATTGTTGCCTATTTCTGGTACACCCGATTGTATGTTCCGACAAGCGATGAAATTTCACGAAAGAGCCAGGAGTTTGAATCCATTACGACCAACCTCCGAAACGTAGAAATGAAAGCAAAGTCGCTTGATGCATTGCAATTGGAATATACCTCATTATTAGAACGGTATCGGGAAATCGAATCCTTGTTACCGGAAGTGAAGCAGATTCCGTCATTGCTGGTACAACTTCATACGGCATCATCATTGACGGGAACTCGGATAACCCGGCTTGATCCGCTCCCGCTGAAAAATGAATCGTTCTATGAAATTGCATCGTTTAGTATCGAAATGACCGGGCGTTATCATGATTTTGGCAAGTTTATCAGTTACGTGGCTAACTTTCCTTTCATAGCTAATGTTTCTGACATGGAACTGACCGCACAAAAACTTGCTATCTCTCAAATAACAGAACAGGATGACAGGCTGCAGGATTTATCGAAAAAAGAAACGATAACAGCAAAATTTGTCATCTCGACCTATTTCGTTAAAGAAGAAGAACAACTCAAGGAACTCGTCCTGTAGGAGGTGAGGAAGGTGATGAAGAAGTTAGGAATATATATAGTAACATTACTCATCCTCACAAGTGGTAGTTTGTATGCCTCGAAAGTTGTCAATGTCACCCTCTCTCATCAGGATGGGTTTACGGTTTCACATATCAATGTCGATGGTGTCGTACGCTTCTCCCATGAGACCGAGGTAGCCAAGGATGGTAAGCCGTTCCGGGTTATTGTCGATGTTTTGGCAGCAACTCATCAACTGGGCGCCAAAGTATTTACCGATTTACCAGCATGTGAGGTTCGGGGGATACGTACCAGCCAGTACTCCGTGAAACCGGAAAAGATTGTCCGTATCGTGTATGATATGAACAAGGAAACAGTCTATCGAATTGATACCGATAAAAATGGTATCGTCCTGTATTTCCCGGATAAGACCAGCAAACCGTTTGCGGCGTGGTCATCGAAGGAAGTCGTCGCCAAGATGAAAAACACGCCTTCGAACAATAAAGAACAACAGATAACAGTTGCGAAACAGATACCGGCTCCGCCAAAAACTGAAAAAACGGTAAAACAGATAAATGATGAAATCAGCAAGGATCATCTTGCAAGCTTAGAAGGTCCGGTTACAGAATCTCCAAAACCGACCCAAAAACAGCCGCCGGTTGCGAAGAAAGAAAAGAAAACTGTCGTTACATCTAAGAGTCCGGCAAAGCCACATAACCCACCGGCACCGCCGACAGTAACCAAACCGGATGTTTTTGCCGGAAAGATACCGTATGGTCCATATTTGGATACCCAGCTTTTGGAGCCGGAACCGCCGAAGAGTGAGGTTGTGCCGGAACCGAAAGTTAAAAAGCAGCCGGCTAAAAAGACCAAGAAGCTTGCTTCTGTGAATAAATCGACGGCAGCTCCTTCCGCACCTGCTACCCCGAAAGTTGAAAAACCGGTGAAACCGGCGAAGAAAGAAGTTGTCAAGGCTGTTGCGAAACCAAAAACAACAGTAGCGAAGAAACAGGAACCAGCTAAGAGAAATACGAAGAAGCAGTTTGTTTCCAAAGAACCTGCCAGGAAACAACAACAAACGCAGGTTACAAAATCAAAGAAACAAACCAAGCCAACCACCACGGTTGCTTCTGTTGCTCCGACAAAAGAAAAGAATACGAAAGTCAAACCTAAACAAAAAGAGCAGAAACAACCACCGGTTAAAAAACCGACCTCACGCTTCCGCAGATCCCCTGTCAGTCCCACGAAAATTAAGGGAACCCTGGTAGCGGAATTTCCAAAGCGGTTGGTGATTAAGTATAAACCGAGAGGAAACGATCCGTTTGAGACGCTCATCAACGAATCAAGAACATATAATAACCCGGTTGAACGGAGAATCCCTAATGTTGAAGGCATCCATCTTGTCGGTATTATCGAATCCGATGATGGAGAAAACAGTGCCTTGTTTGAGGATGCTGAAGGATATGGATATATCCTGAAAGAAGGGGATAAAGTTCGGAAGGGGTATGTTCTTCGCGTTGAAAGTGATCGTGTGTATTTCCAGATATTTGAATATGGCTGGAGTCGGACTCTGGCAATGAGTATGGAAGAAGAATAACCGAAAGGTAGGTACGTATAATGATGTGGAAGTTGTTTAAGAGACTGCAAATCCTGATGGGTATCATGGTGCTGATTGTCGCCCTGCCGGCAATAGCTGCCCAGGACAACCAGGATCCGAACCAACCAATAAAGAACCTGCAGTTCCAGTCAGCCGATATTCGGTCAGTCCTGACTTTTCTTGCCGATTATGGGCATGTCAATGTTGTGGTTGCGCCGGAGGTGGAAGGTACAGTCACCATTAAGCTCCATAATGTTGATTGGTTAACGGCAATGCACATTATTGGACGCACCTACGATCTTGCTATTGATGATTCCGAAGAAGGCTATATCAGGGTCCTGCGGGCTGAGGATTACCGTAAGGAAATAATGGAGCAGGAAAAGCACAAACAGGAAACAAAGAAACTGGCAGAGTTGGAAACAAAGATTGTTAAAATCTCCAATTCATCGTCTGATGATATCGTAACGGCTGTCAAGTCTCTTATGACAGAACGAGGGCAGGCAACCAGTGATGCCCGTTCCAACTCGATTATAGTTCAGGAAGTTCCCAGTAATATGGACAAGGTGCTTGGCTATATTAAAGAGTTGGACAGACCTGCCAAACAGATAAAAATTTCTACTCAATTACTGGAGATATATACCGAGGATCTACAGGAGTTGGGAATTGACTGGTCTATCTCAGGTGAATACGCCACCCAATCTGGTCGGAGCTACCCCCAGGATGGCGAAGTGAATGCCCGTCGGACAACAGACTATGCAGGGCGTTATTCAATCACGGCATTACAACATGGGTGGACAGCTCAGGCAATTGTGGAAGCTATCGTGAAAAGCGGCAAAGGTAAAATTGTCGCTCATCCGGAGATTACAACTATCGACAATAAACCTGCCAAGATTCAAATGGGACAGAAAATTCCGGTGAAGCAGTTTGATGCCTCCGGAAATACTGCCATTGTATTTGAAGAAGTTGGTACAATATTGACTGTTACACCACATATAACCGCTGATAATCAAATCCTCATGCACTTGAAGCCTGAACGTTCAACATACTCCTTTGACCCGAACGGGGTGATTATCAATACGAATAATGCCGAAACGAATGTCATTGTAAGAAATGGACGGACGGCGGTTATCGGTGGTTTGACAACTGAAGATGAAGTTGTCACCGAAATCGGTGTCCCGCTTTTGAAAGATATCCCGCTTTTGGGGAGATTGTTCAAATATACAAACAGACGTACCGAATCACGTGACCTTGTTATCTTTGTGACGCCTACTATTGTTGATGAAGACTTGGCGATGGGCAATTAAGTTGAGGGTGCTATAGATAATAAAGACCCCATTTAGAAATGGGGTCTTTTCGTAGAAAAGTCCTCTACATAAACGAAACACATAACAACCGAATAAAAAAAAGAAAAGATATTGCTACAGGAGAAACCATGAATTACAAATTCTCTACCAACAGGTACTTAGTCTGGGGAATGGTCATATTGATTTCTGCTTTGTTTCTGTTTGGTTGTTCTTCAAAGAGTGTTCTCGAGGAACAACCGGAAGAAAATATCAATGTGAGCGTTTCAGCCAGCCCAACTGATGTTGACCTTGGTAATACGGTCGTCGTTGAGGCAACGGTTCTCAATGACGCAACCCCGGTTGCTGACAGAATGGTACATTTCCAGGTTACCCCGGGAACAGCAGGTACTTTCAGCCCGGACTCCATTCTTACCGATTCCAATGGTGTTGCAGCAACGACTTTTCATCCTGACGAAGCTGGTGCTATTTTAATCACCGCCAGCACACCGAATGGTTTGGCATCGGCAACCAATTCTGTTGGAGTTACTGTTGCTGATACTGCCGGTAACGGTAATGGTGGAAATACTGACACCGGGCCACTTAATTCTATCTTTCTTATATCAGATACTATTAATCTCGTTGTGAAAGCAACTGGTGGTATTGAAACTGCTACCCTCTCCGCTATCGGATATGATATCTATGGTAACCCTGTTGGCGAAGGGATTCCGATAAGCTTTATCATTACCAATGGTCCCGGTGGGGGTGAGCATTTGGATACGGTTGGCTATGGACCGTTTACAGATACAACAGACAGTGAAGGACGTGTTCATGTTGCTATTTCATCGGGTACTATCTCAGGTACGGTGAGAATCCGTGCATATGCAGACACTATCTTATCCAATGCAGCCCAGATTATGATTTCCGCTGGTCCGCCTGAATACCTTGCTGTTGGTGTTGAAAAATGTAATGTCGGATATTTCTTTACGGTGAATGAAGAAGTTGGTGTTGTTGCAGTGGTGTCGGATGTTTATCATAATCCGGTTAACGACTTTACCGCTGTTTATTTCACCACTGATGAAGGCACGATGAAATCACATGAAGCCCGGACCGAGAACCTTGAAGGTGTTGCCGGGACCAAGTGGATCTCCGGCTATGCCAGCAACAGTAGTCCTGTCCCTGACGGTATTGTGTGGGTAATAGCGGAAACCGCCGGTGGAACGGTGAAAGACTCTGTGTCCTTCCTGAATACCTGGGCACCGGCAACTTTCACGTTGACCGGTTTCCCGACATCAATGCCCGCCGATGGAAAGACAGTTGCTGTTGTGAACATTCAGGCGTGGGATTTCAATGGCAATCCGGTTGTCGATGGAACCCAGTTTGATGCCGACGCATCGTTCTTGTCTGTCGAAGAAGGTACCTTTGAGTATCTTTGTGGTGGTGTTGCAAATGCCCGCGTGAAAATTACTTCCGCATTACTTGATGCCGACTATTCAACTCCAGCAGGAAATGATGATGGTATCGGGGCGTATGACACGGTGTACTATTGGTCAGCAGGTGCGTATTATGCCGGGCAGGTCATTCTTACAACCGGAAGCAGCTATTCCGGAACATCATCACTGAATGGTGAGACAAATATCAGCCTTGGTGAAACAGCCCAGTTAAGTGCAATTATCAAGGACCGTTTCGGTAACCCGCTGGGACGTCATACCCTCGTGATGACACCACCGGTTTCCGGTACTGCCGGAGGTACGACCCAGGTGACCAATGAGTATGGTGAGGCATCGGGCTTTACCTGGACCCCTTCGGATACGGGAAGTGTCAATATCTTTATTACGGATACCGATCCTCGGGGAGGAATTGTCCTCTCTACCAAGATTACTGTTTCCGAGTGATAACACAGTCTAAAGTATTCGAATTACATACAAACCGCCGGTAATGTTCCGGCGGTTTTTTTATAAGCTGAATTTCCAATTTTCTCTTTTACCTGCTTTCTCTTTCGCCTACATTACATATATGGCTGGAGCGAAAATGACAGTAATGGATTCTTTTCAAACGATTCCCGATGCCTTTTTCGATTCTGCTCGACGAAATGCCAGGCGAATAGCCCTGGTAGCTGAAGGCGGCCAGGGGAAACAATATACCTACCATGAAACAGCCGAGTTGGTTTCTCGTCTTGCAGCCGGTTTGCTCAATACCGGACTGATTGCTGATAAGGATATCGGACTGCTCTCGGAAAATCGTCCGGAATGGGCTATTTCGTACCTTGCCATTCAGGCTGCGGGCGGTACGGTAGTACCAATTGATGCCAACTTGAGTGAGAAGGAAATTGGGTACATTATCGGACATGCCCGATTACGGGTAGTATTTGCATCAGGCAAGTTTGAAGATTTTCTCAACAGCTTGCCGGGGAATATCAAGGTTGTTTCTCTGGAGGAATCTTCCCCCCAAAGCTGGCAACACCTTCTTGCAGGTGATGATTCCACGGTAAAACGAACGTTGAGTCATACGGTAACAGTCAACCGGGGAAATGTAGCAGTATTAATATATACCTCCGGAACAACAGGCGCTCCCAAAGCGGTAGAGCTGACTCATGGCAACTTGTTGTCTAACCTGAAAGGAATTACGGTGTCGCTGCCGTTTGATGAGTCCGACACCTTTCTCTCGGTACTTCCTTTGCATCATACATTCGAGGCAACCTGTGGGTTTTTAACACCGATAATTTACGGAGCGAAGATTGTTTATGCCCGCTCTTTGAAATCGAAAGAGATTCTCGAAGATATCGGTAATAACTCTGTTACCGTGATGTGCGGAGTTCCCTTACTATATGAAAAGATGTACCTTGCTATTCGTCAGAAGCTCGACAGTCTGCCGTTGATGAAAAAGATGTTGTTCAAAACGATGTTTACCGCATCGGCTCTTTCATGGGCAGCTGGCGGGAAACTTGGTAAGTCGATATTCAAAGGGTTGCGGGAAAAAGCCGGGTTGGGGACGATTCGGATGTTTGTCTCCGGAGGGGCGGCAATACCGCCGGTGATTGCCCGTTTTTATAATGTAATCGGGTTTGATTTTATGCAGGGATACGGGATGACGGAAGCGTCTCCGGTAATCTCGGTGAATCGTCCCGGTAATATCAAGTTTGGCTCGGTCGGACCACCTCTTGAAAATGTAGAAGTACGTATTGACAACCCGGATGAAAATGGAATTGGGGAAATAGTTGTGAAAGGGGGCAATGTATCGCCTGGATACCGTGATAACAAAGAGGCAACCCGGGAGATTCTCAGAGATGGCTGGCTTTATACCGGCGATTTGGGCTGCCTGAAAGAGGGACATCTCTGGATAACCGGTCGCCGGAAAAATCTTATCGTCTCAGCAGGCGGGAAAAACATTTACCCCGAAGAGCTGGAAGAAAAACTTACAGAATCACCGGCCATATTGGAGGCGGTTGTGTTTGGACGCAGGAAAGATACGAAACAGGGAGAGGAAGTGTGGGCATTGATTGTACCGGACCTTGAATATATCTCAGAGAGTACCGGAACTCCACTTGAGCAGCTTGTTATGAAAGAAGTATCAGAGGTTGTCAAAAAGGAAGTTGCCGAGATAAACGGACATATTGCTCCGTATAAACGGATAGGCAACTTTGATATTCAGCTTGAGGAGTTGGAAAAGACTTCAACGAAGAAGATTAAACGATTTCTCTATAAATAACTGGCAGCAGTTTGTATCTGACTGTTGACAGGGAAGGTGCAAAATCCTGTGTTTATAAAAACATATTGGGAAAACAATACAGGTCAATGAGTATGGTTATCACAAATGAAATACATGTACAGGTCGAGGGGTATTGCGGTATTGTCGATATTACAGGCGATATGCAATCTGCCATTCGTGAATCCGGATTGCAAAGTGGAACAATTACCGCTTTTTGTCCTGGCTCGACCGGAGGAATAACAACTATCGAATATGAACCGGGTTTACTGAAAGATTTACCTGAATTTTTCGAGAAACTTATCCCGTCAAATAAGAGCTATCACCATGATGACACCTGGCACGATGGCAACGGGTTTTCTCATCTTCGCTCAGCGCTGCTTGGTCCCGATATAACAGTTCCATTTGTTGCCGGAAGGCTGACGCTGGGGACATGGCAGCAGGTCATTTTCATCAACTTTGACAACAAAACCCGCAGACGTAGTCTGGTTCTGCAAATAATCGGGGAGTAAGGTGTTATGATACCGAAAACAATAGAGCGTGTCGGCAGTAGTATTCGTCTTATTGCCCAGACAAAACTGCCGCTTGAAATGACATACCTTGAAATTACCGATTATAAAGATATCATTGGTGCAATCAAACGGCTTGATGTTCGGGGAGCACCGGCTATCGGTATTGCTGCGGCGTATGGTCTGGCACTGGCGGTGGAACATGCTGACTCGATTACGCCGGAATATATTACTAAAGTAGCCGATGAAATCAAGGCTGCCCGACCGACAGCGGTAAATCTGGTGTGGGCGGTGGATAGGGTATTGAAACGACTTGCAAATGAAAACCGGGTTTCCAAAGCAGATATTGCAGCATTATTTTGGGATGAAGCCGAAAAAATCCATGAGGAAGATCGCCGGTTATGTAAAAATATCGGACTTAACGGAGCAGAGCTTATCAGGGATGGCGACAGTATTCTCACGCATTGCAATGCCGGGGCTCTTGCTACCGGGGGTATCGGTACGGCACTGGCAGTGATATATACCTGTCAGGAACAGGGGAAAAAGATAAAAGTCTATGCCGATGAAACCCGCCCGTTACTGCAGGGTGCACGGCTGACCTCGTGGGAACTGATGCAAGCCGGGATAGATGTTACCCTGCTTTGTGATAATGCCGCCGCAACCTTGATGCGTCAGAGGAGCGTGGACCATGTCATTGTCGGGGCGGACCGGATTGTTGCCAACGGTGACTTCGCAAACAAAATAGGGACCTATCCGGTAGCGGTCATGGCTCGTGAACACGGAGTGCCGTTTTATGTCGCGGCTCCGTACTCGACGTTTGACCAGCAGATACCGTCAGGCAGGGATATTGTCATAGAAATGCGCGCCCCGGAAGAAGTGACCGAAGGGTTTGGTAAGAGAACCGCCCCTGAAGGTGTGAATGTGTTTTCACCGGCATTCGATGTCACTCCGCATGAACTGGTGACCTACTATATAACTGACGAGGGGTTGACTCCCGGAGGAAGGAAAAAGTAGAGCCATGTTACATAGATGACTGGCTTGTTAGTTTAAGATTACGTTTGCTTGTTCCGATATGTATAACAACGGCAAGCTTATACTGATTTTTTAAGAAAATATGATACAATCAAAACGTACCAGAAAAGCGCTTAAAGCTCTTAATCTCGACTTGTTTCAGCCGGAGACGCTCACTCCGCCGGCTCCGGTAACGTTGCATACGAAAATTAAAGAAGCGACCCAGTTACAACAACCGGTAGAAAATGTTGCGTCAATACAAATATCACCATCTCAAGAGTTACCAAGTGTTGCAGAGTTGTACCGGATGTTCGAGCGGTTCAACTGGCTTTACTTTAACGGAAAACTGCCCAGGGTAACTATTATGTATTCCAACCGGATGACATCTGCGGGGTCCTATGCTCCACATAAAAAGCTCATACGGATTGGGCGTAAATACCATGAGATTTTTCCCGGGGATATAGAAGATACTCTGAAACATGAGATGATTCATATAATCCATTTTCGTCATGATGTTGCTTTTAAGGCTGAGGCGAAACGTATCGGGGCATCTGTCAGGGCAAAATCGCACCCTTCACTGCGGAAACCTCCAAAATATATCTATGAATGTCCCAATTGCCTGATGGAATATCCCCGCCAAAAGCGATTGGTCATGGCTTCCTGTGGCAAGTGTTCAAAAGGGAAACGGTTTGACCCTCGGTATAAGCTTCGTCGTAAGCGACAATCCGCTAACAAAATTCAAAAATAATTAACAGAGTCTCTCCTCTAATCAGTTGACTGTTACCAGCCGATAATTCCAGTAAAAAAACATATTTGGAATTATCAGCATGTCGTTATTATTGATTTTTATATGTATTATAGCTGGTATCTTTACACTTATTTTTATGCGGGCAGCCAGACAGCTTAAATCAGACCTTGAAAAGCATTTTGGCGGAAGATACCCCATGATTCCTTTTGATAATGTGAAAAAACTGACGGAATTAATCCGGAACCGGAATGTTTTGTGTACCCGTTGTAAACGGCAGGCATCAGCTATATTGGGTTCTGGAAATATGTATCGGTGCGATACCTGCCATGAAACTTTTGCCGGGCCATCGCATATTCCAACCGGTGTCGGTTGATATTAACATAAAGTTTCGAGAGAACTTTCTCTTGACAGATTTGGTGCCTATCCGTATACTATTTAACTATGTTTGTGGCGCTGAGCCGCTAACAGGTAACAGGATGGGCGATTAGCTCAGATGGTTAGAGTACTTGCTTGACATGCAAGGGGTCACTGGTTCAATTCCAGTATCGCCCACCATTTTACTGAGCGGGTTCGAGTGAGGGTTCTCACTGGACAATCCGCTCTTATTGCTGATGGATGAAAAAACGTGGCTGAGTTACAAATTACATTACCGGACGGTTCCGTCCGGGAATTTGCTCCCGGGACGACCGGGTATGATGTCGCCGCATCCATTTCTCCGCGATTGGCAAAAGATGCCATTGCTGTGAAAGTGAATGGGGAAGTGCGGGATTTGCATGCCCCTATACCGGAAAATGCTCCAGTGGAAATTCTGACATTCAACCAACCGGAAGGTCGCCAGGTGTTCTGGCATTCCAGCGCGCATATTATGGCGCAGGCGGTACAGGAGCTGTTCCCCGGGGTGAAGCTGGCTATTGGTCCGCCGATTGATGAAGGCTGGTATTATGACTTTGATGTCGAAAAGCCGTTTTCGCCTGAAGACCTGGAGAAAATCGAAAAGCGGATGGCGGAAATTATCAAGGAAGATACTACATTCTCATGTGAAGAGAAAAGCCGTCAGGAAGCTATTGATTATTACCGCTCCAAAAATGAAGAATATAAAGTCGAATTGCTGGAAGGGTTTGAGGATGATACGGTAACGTTCTACCATCATTCTCGATTCGTTGATCTTTGCCGTGGTCCCCATATTCCCCGGACAGGGATAATAAAGGCATTCAAGCTGATTGCTTCATCCGGTGCCTATTGGCGCGGGGATGAAAAACGCCCGATGCTCCAGCGGATATATGGTGTTTCCTTCCCCAAGAAGTCGATGCTCGAAGATTATCTGCATCGCCTGGAGGAAGCCAGGAAACGTGACCACCGTTTGTTGGGAAAACAACTTGAGCTGTTTTCAATTTCGGAAGAGGTCGGCGCCGGTTTGATTTTATGGCATCCCAAAGGTGCCCGGGTTCGCAACGAAATAGAAAATTTCTGGCGTGAAGAACATCTCAAAGCGGGGTATGAACTGGTCTATACGCCGCATATCGCCAATCGTTCCTTGTGGGACCAGAGTGGTCATACGCAGTTTTTCACCGAGTCCATGTTTGGGCCAATTGAAGTTGAAGATAAATTGTTCCAGTTGAAACCGATGAACTGTCCTTTCCATATCCAGATATACAAATCACGGATGTGGTCATACCGCGATTACCCGCTTCGCTGGGCGGAGCTGGGGACGGTCTATCGGTATGAACGAGCCGGGACACTTCATGGGTTGTTACGGGTGCGAGGGCTTACCCAGGATGATGCCCACCATTTCGTGACTCAGGATGGTATAGAAGAAGAAATCGTGTGGGTGCTGAAGTTCTGTCTGCACATTTTGAAATCATTTGGATTTTCTGAATACGATATTTTCCTTTCCACTCGTCCCGAGAAAGCTATCGGGAAAAAAGAGGACTGGGACAGAGCCGAGAACAGTCTCAGGCGGGCATTGGAAACGGTAGGGTTACCCTATCAGGTGGATGAGGGGGAAGGTGCATTTTACGGTCCTAAAATTGATTTACAGATTAAAGATGCCCTGAATCGTGGATGGCAATGCTCAACTATACAGTTTGATTTCTCGCTGCCGGAACGGTTCGACCTGTACTATATAGACCGTGACGGTCAACAAAAACGCCCTTTTATGGTTCACCGGGCGTTACTGGGTACGATTGAGCGCTTTTTCGGGGTCCTGATAGAGCATTATGGTGGTAATTTTCCGCTCTGGCTGGCTCCGGTTCAGGTGAAAGTGCTGCCGATTACCGACAATTTCAACGAGTATGGAAAAACTGTGGTTGAAAAGCTGAAAGAGCAAAATATAAGGGCTGTACTGGATGACCGGTCGGAAAAAATCGGTGCGAAAATTCGCGATGCAGAGTTGCAAAAAGTGCCATATATGTTTATAATTGGTGCAAAGGAAGCTGAATCTTCTACTGTTTCCGTGCGTAAGCATGGTACTGGTGATTTAGGGGTGAAGCAATTGCAGGATGCAATGGCTGACCTGTTGGCTGAAATAAAAAGTAAAGGTATTGATGAATCATAACCTATGCACAG
>JAJRZL010000291.1 GCA_024275255.1 Candidatus Zixiibacteriota bacterium
AAGGGATTTGATACCTTTTGTCCGGTGGGTCCTGAAATTGTCACCGATATTGACTGGCATGATATTTTGGTCGAGGGTATTCTCAATGATACCGTAATGCAATCGGGACGAACATCCCAGATGATATTCTCAATTCCATTTTTGGTGAGTTATATCTCTTCGGTAATGACGCTCTATCCTGGTGACTTGATTTCAACCGGAACTCCTGCCGGTATTTCACCCATGAAACCGGGTGATACGATTGTTGTAAAGATTGAGCAGGTCGGGGAATTGGTAAACCATGTGATAGCAAGTAAACAAGAGTAAAACTAAATTGTACAAGAATTGATAGTCAGTCTTCAAAGATGTTGAAAGTATTTGTATGACAGAACGATTGTATTATAAGGATACATCTCTACTCGAATTTGATGCAACTATTGTAGAAACGGGAAAATATGAGGAACAGAACTACACAGTACTGGATCGCTCAGCATTTTATCCCACTTCCGGCGGGCAGCTATTTGACACAGGGACTCTTAATGATGTGCTCATTCAGGAAGTAATAGAAAATACCAATGGTGATGTCTGGCACTTGTCGGAAACAGCCGTGGGAGAAGTCGGTGACAACGTTCATGGAACGGTTCATCGTTCCCGAAGGCTGCTTAATTCTCAGAAACATACGGCTCAACATATCCTCAGTCATGGATTTTATCGACTCTATAACTATGGGACGGTATCGGTGCATCTTGGTGAAGAATATGCCGCGGTGGAATTGAATGTTGCATCTATCCCCGATGAGCAGGTAGCAAAAGTGGAACAGATGGCGCTGGATATTATTGAAGAAAACGTTCCTGTTGAGATTCTTTTTGTAGGTGAAACTGAAATCGAGAAGATACCTTTGCGTCGTCCTCCCAAACGAAGCGGGACATTACGGATTATTAACATCGGAGGATTTGAATACTCGGCATGTGGAGGGACCCATTGTCAAACAACCGGACAGATAGGGATACTGAAAATAATCGGTACGGAAAAAATGCGCGGGCATACCTTGGTGAAATATCATGTCGGTCGGCAGGCCTGGGAAGATTACACCCAACGGGTACAGGTAACAACCGAGTTGTCACATCATTTTTCCTGTCATGTAAAAGATATTGTGGAAAATGTGTTCAAACTTACCGACGAGAACAAAACCCTTCAGCAGTTCAACAAGCGACTGCAAAAGGAGCTGATTCCCATTTTAGTAAATACAAAAGCAACCGAATTTGAAACAGTCGGTTCTCATTCAATCGTATGTACCCATGTTGATATTCTTGATGCGAAGCACACGGCAAAACTTGTCGGGGAATTAGCCGAAAAAGTAAGAGGCATGGCAATCGTTCTTGCCGGGAGTCGTCTGTTTGTCGCCGTTGCTGAAAACTCATCCCTTCATGCCGGTATGATAGTAAAACAATTTGTGCAACAACATAATTTACGGGGCGGAGGGAATAAATCACTGGCACAAGTAGGTGATGTCGGGGCAATGACAATTCGGGAAATTAAAGATTATTTTAAGCAGATGATCAATGCCGAGTAAAGTTACCCAGATAAGTATATTCTTGTTTTTTCTCTTGCTGGGAGGGAAAACGGTATGGGCAGGGGAGAAGATTGTCCTTGACTATTCTGACGAGTTGAATGTTGTACGCGAGGGTGACCAATGGGTCTGGTATGTGGTCGGTAATGTAAAATTCAGGACTGAAAGCGGATATATTTATTGTGATTCGGCTGTCTTTTTCCCGGGTAAGCAGGTCAATTTACGCGGGAATGTGTTTCTCGATGATTCCAGTTACCGGTTAAAAGCGGATTCCGTGAAGTATGATATTCACACCGGAACAGCAAAGGCATTTGGCAAGCATGTCGAGTTGTGGTCGTATGGGGATTCGTTGTTTGCCACGGGGGTGCATGCGATTTATCAGCGGGATACGAAACGATTTGAAATGGACCTGCGACCGGTTGTCTATTTCAAATACCCTGACACTGCCCACATGGTTGAAATAATTGCAGACTATGTTGTCTATGACTCCACCAACCGTCGAGCGGAAGCAAGCGGTGATGT
>JAJRZL010000292.1 GCA_024275255.1 Candidatus Zixiibacteriota bacterium
GGAAAAGTAAAACTCACATCTTTCAGTACCAGGTTGCCTTCTACCTCTTCGAAATGATTGCCGGTTCCGGTATCGGTAACCATTGGCGGTACTCGCTCAAGTTCCTGCAACCGCTCAACCGAGACCCCCGACTGACGAGATTTGACCAAGAACTGCCCGATATCAAACATTGGGAAGATCAGCCATGTCACGTAGTAGATAAAGGTCACCATGTCACCTATCGAAAGATTGGCATACATGACACGGTAGCCACCGGCAAAAAGAACAATAACAATACCAAACTGCCAGATATAATCATACATGGAATTGATAACCACGGTAACTTTGACAGCATCAATTTCAGCCTGTCGTCGTTCTGTGGCTGCCCTGGTAAACTTCGCTTTCTGTGCTTTTTCCCGCACGTATGCTTTTACCACCCGAATACCGGAAAAACAGGCTTCCATCACATCGTTAAATGTTGATATTTTCTTTTGCAGGTAGTCGTAACGCTTCTCAAGCAGCGATGAACTGACAAAGAAAATAACAATAAGTATCGGCAATGGCACTGCTGTCCAGAGAGTCAGAATCGGGTCAATACTGGTCATCATGATAATAATAAATATGACTGCCAGCAAAGCTTCATAAAGACGAAAAATCCCGGAACAGGCAAACCATGAAAGTTTTTCCGCAACGTCATCTGTCAGGCGAGTGACCAAATCGCCGGTCCGAAACCGATTGAAAAAATCCGGTCCTTTGCAGGTGATGCCGTCAAACGCATTCTGTCGGAACAGCCACTCAAGACGCAGGTTCATCCATGCCCGCCATGACTGGAAATACGCATACAACGTGTGTGAAATCAATCCAAGAAAAATAAATCCTATTGCAAATGATTCCATCGTACCCAGTCCCATTCGGGAACCGATACTGTTGATGACCTGTGCCAACCAATACGTTGATACCTTGCCGGTATTCAATAATTCAATGGTAAAGCCAATCAGCCGGGGAGTGAGCACCTGCAAGGCTACTTGTATCGGTGTTAAAAGTAACAATATCGCCAGTACATGGGGATATTTTCGATAATGTTTCAGAATCCAGACTAATTTATCGTACATTGGCCATAACTCCGTTTTTGGTATTGAACTGCAAATCGAACAGTCGGGCATAATATCCCTTCCCGGCGAGAAGTTCTCTATGCGTGCCACGTTCAATAATCTCACCATCCCGAATCACCAAAATCATATCTACATCGAGAATCGTTGACAGACGGTGCGCAATTATCAGTGAGGTTCTGCCTGCCATAAGCTTTTTCAGGGCAGTTTGTATGCTCCGTTCTGTTTCCGGATCAACTGAGCTGGTGGCTTCATCGAGAATAAGTAAATCAGGATTGACCACCAGTGCCCTTGCAAACGAAAGCAATTGCCGTTCACCGCGGCTGAAATTGGAACCTTTTTCGGAAACTTCAGTTCGATAGCCTTCAGGTAGTTTCCGTACTATCGAGTCAGCTTCCACCGTTTTGCAGGCATTCCGTATTTGTTCCTCTGACACAGAATCCGCTTCCAAGCCAATATTGGAGTTGATATCTCCCGGAAAGAGGATAATATCCTGCAATACGAGCCCAAACCGCTTGCGCAGGTCGTCCCGGGTAATGGTCCGTATGTCGATACCATCAACGGTAATCCGTCCCTTTTGCGGGTCATACAAACGTAAGAGAAGCGATATCACAGTTGTTTTTCCACCGCCGGTCACTCCTACCAGAGCAATACGTTTCCCGACCGGAATCGTGAACGAAACATCTTTGAGAACCCAGTTATCGTCATCGGTATATGAAAACCAGACATGCTCAAAACGAATTTCTCTTGTCAGGTGTTTCCACGGTACTGGTTTCTTCGAGTCGGTTATCCGGGGAGCAACTGATAAAAGAGCGAATATCCTTCTTGCACCCGCAACACCTTTTTGCAGGATACCAAGTTGATCAGCAGTGCGCCCGATAGGCTCGAACTCTTTCCATACCAGCACAATAAACATCACGATTGTCCCGGCTGTTATTCCCCACAGGGCCCCGGCAAGTAATACCAATCCGATTTTCACCCACTCGAAATAAAACAGGGTATTAAAGAAAATACATACGGCAATATTGACATACGCATCTTCGCTGAACTTTCGCTCGTTAGCATGATATACTTTCCGGCGGGCATAATCTCCTCGATTGAATATCTGAACAATTGACATCCCTTGCAGGAACTCCGCCAATGTTGCAGTTACTTCCGCCATTCGTTTCCGAACTTCCAAAAAACGGTGGGTTGTTACTTTGTGGAATATCCAGATTAATAGAATCAGGATCGGTACTATTGAAATCAACGTCAATGCCAGTTGCCAATGGACAGAGAACATGACGGCATATATTCCCGCCATTAATATCAAGTCACCGATAACTAAGACCACCGTATTGGTAAACAACATACGGAGTGATTCGGTATCGGATTCCACTCGAGCCATTAACCGTCCCACTGGATGTCTGTCGAAAAAAGAGACATCGAGAGAAAGGATATGGTCAAACAGCTTTTGCTTTAATTCAAGCATGATATCCTGTCCCACTGTTTCCAGTTTGACACGGAGAATATATTGAAGTACCAGTATAATTATCTGAATCGCAGCTACTGCCAGGCTTATCCATAGTAATATTGTCAGGGGAGACCCTTCAGCGTTTCCGGTCAGCTGTTCTGTCAGTGGTCCATCCACTGCTTGTTTCAGCAGCCAGGGCCATACCAGGGAAAGACCGGAAACAGTAATGAGAAATATCAGGCATATAGCCAGTTGCGAACGATGCTTTTTAAGGAAAGGTATCAGTAAGCTGAATGCTTTTCGGATACTTATTTCCTCTTCTTCTTGTGTATTTTTTTCGTCTTCATAAAATGCTGAAGTCATTTTTTATCCTCTTACCTGGGACTATCGGGTTTTGCCGTGACCGTTTGTCCGAAGCAGAAAAAACCCGCCGAACTTTCAAAGTCACGGCGGGTTGACAACTTACTGCGTATGTTTTCTACAATAGCAGATACACTACTCCCGCCGCAAAGGGATACCCTTGAGGAGAAATCAAATTAAGCCTGGTATTTGCCATGTTATGTCCTCCTTTGCAAACGGTTTAATTCTACGTTCTTTGGTTAAGTACGACAATGATAGTAATAAGATTCATCATGTCAAACACTTTTTGAAAAAAAAGAATAAAAGATTTATCAATCTACTAATTAGTTGTAACTTGCCTGATGAAGCTGTTGCAATTTAGAAAACACACCCTGGCATATTTACCATTTGAATATTTCAAGCCCTGATTCTCATATTTTTTATAATGGCAAGAGAGGGGAACTATCATCATCACACAGAACCCGCATGGTTTTCCCGGATAAGTAGGAAAAGATTTCTTTTTTACTCGTACCTGATATTAACAGATAACAGGGGTTGGTTTGTTTAACGCATTGTACAATAGTGGGTTATGAGATTGTCGCTGGTGATGGCATGGCTGTTGCTCAACTGGATGTCGGAAAAGTAGCTTTTTATGGAGTAATGTGTGTCTGAAGCTGAAGAAAAAAACGAGAAACAGGAACAAGCTGAGACCAAATCAGAGGAAAAAGCTCCTGCTAAAAAGAGTGGTCTTCTGAAATACATTATCATCGGTGTCGGTGCTATTGTTCTTATTGCCGGTGTGGCGTTTGGGGTGCTGATGTTTACCGGTAGTCCAGAACCTGCACCTGAAAATCAGACCGAACAAACAGCCCAGGCGGATGACAATACCGATCACCAAACCGATGCCACTCACCCTGAAGAAGAGTCGGCTCACGACGGTGATACTGAACATGGTGATATGATTCCTCAGGATGACGGAGAAATGCCGGAAAGCCTTCTTGCTGCTGCCGCTGAAGAGATGGATAAAAAAATGCTTGATGTCATCAATGAAAACCTTGCCGCCCTTGACTGGCAGCCGGATCCGAGTGAGCTGGAAGGGGCAGATATTGGTATGTCGGTAGAAGATTCTCTTAAAGAAGTAAACTGGCTGGAAGAAGAAAAAGCAAAAATAGAAAAACGGAAAAAAGAACTGGATAAACGCGAAAAAGAGCTCAACAAGCTCAACCGCGAGGTAACCCAAAAGTTACTTCGTCTTGAACAGGCAGAATCGACCCGGGTCAACAATTTAGCAAAGTTATATGATAGTATGGACCCGCGATCGGTTGCCCGTTTGATGGCTAATCTTGATGATGCAACTGTTGTTTCGATAATCCCGAGGATGAAAACCAAGAATGCCTCGGCAGTGCTGCAACTGCTGCCGGCAAAGCGGGCTGCCCGTTTGTCCAAGCAAATGATTACGATTGCTGAAAAATAAGTATGAACACAGGTACGGCACAGATAGCTGATTTATTACTGGGTATTGCTCCTCCATCAGGAGGAGTGCCATCCGGTGCTGGTGGGGGGGAGAAAGGAGCCTCACTTTTCGGCGATGTTATAAGCGGCATGATGCGTTCCTCTCAGCTGCAGGGTCTCAATGTAGATAATCTGCTTATGGCTGGTGATTCTGTTCTGGAGAAGAACGATAATCCCATATTGAATGAATTACTGCAGCAGATTATACATGCTGGTGAGAACGAGGGGCTGTTGGCTGTTCAGGATGATGTGTCAACTGTCTATCCTGCGGATAATCAGCAATCCGTACAAGGGAAAACTCCCCACCCGACTCAACCGGGTGCTGTTGCTCTTATGCCATTACAGGCTCCATTGTCATCAATGCCGGTAAACGAGTTTGTGCGTGATATTATCGATGGCAACATAACCGAATTACAACCCGGCAGGTACGAAGTACAGAATATTACTTTCCAGGGCGACACGGTTCAGCTTGACGTATCGCCACTTGATAAAACCGGTACGGCTATTCGCATTTCTCTTCCTTCGGACAAACTGATTTCGGGTATGGCGAACTCCCAACAGGTTGCTGTTGCCGGGCAGGAACGAGCAGTGCTTGAGAATTATTTGGCGAAGCTTGATGTCAAAGAGCTTGTCATCACGATTAACAATACTACATCGCATCAAACGGCAATATCGCCGGATAGTGAAGTCGGGGTGGAAATAATCGCAGTTAATGCTGGGCAGTTGGTTTCGTTAAAAGCCCGCATGACACAGCGTGACATCAATGCCCGTACGCAGCTCATGACAACCAAAAATGTCAGTGCTGATAACACAGAAAATACTCTTCTATCCGTTCCGTCGTTCAAACCGATACAAAAACTTGAATCGACCACACAAAGTGAACTGGATTGGTTTAACAAGCAAAATACCTGGGATAACAAGAGTAAACATACTCAACTAATGGAAGTTGATGCTGGCAGTAGTCAGTCAGGAGTGATTAATGCCCAACTAACAGGTCACAATACCGAATCGACTGTATCCAGTCGCATGATTCCACAGACAGTACGGTTTACTCTGCCGGATAACCTGGCAACCACATTGCGTCCCAACGGCCATTCAATCCAGCTTCGTATTGAACCGGAACATCTCGGACCGGCTCGACTGAGCCTGACATTACAGCATAATCGTCTCAGGGCGGTTGTAACTGTGGAAACACATCAGGCACAGGCGATATTGGAGAGGTCGTTGGATAAACTGCATAACACGCTAAGTCAAGCGGGAGTGCAGGTTGATTATATAGATGTCAATGTGGACCCCAGACAGAGCGGTGATCAGCTATTCAGGCAAGATGCCCGTCCCGATTACAAACGGGTTCCGTTGTCGTCGTTGTCGATGATTGATGGTGAATCGGATATGGTACAAAATACCATATCAGTAAGCAGGTATTCACCAGCATCATATATAAATACAAATGGACTGAATATATTAGCATAGGAGAATAGTATGGATCCCATCACCGGAACAGGAAACGGTTTAGTACCATCAACCAATAATTCCCCTCTTTCGAGCGGTGTAAACAGTACTTTGGGGAAAGATGATTTCCTCCAGTTACTGGTAACAAAACTGCAAAATCAGGATCCGCTGAATCCGATGCAGGATGAGGATTTCATTGCGCAATTGGCACAATTTTCATCGTTGGAGCAGATGACCAATATAGCGGATGGTATTGCCAAGTCGAATCAATGGGATTACCTGCAGATGCAGTCCATCAACAATGTCATGGCGGCGAGTTTGATTGGGAAGAATGTCGAAGCTGACTTTGGCGGGTTGTATTATGACGGCAAATCCTCACCTGAGATAACGTTCTCTCTCGATAAATATGCCGACGAATTACAAATAACAATCAAGGACTCCAGTGGCAATGTGGTCTCAACCCTGACCGAGAAAAACCTCGATCCGGGGAAACATACATTTGAATGGGACGGGCGTGACCTCCAGTCGAATATGGTTGATCCCGGATTGTATTCGGTTGAAATATCGGCGGTTGATGGCTCCGGTAACTCTTTCAATCCAAGTCAAAAAATGACCGGGACTGTTGAAGCTGTTACGTACCGTGATGGCTCAGCGTACTTCATGGTCAATGGCATGGAGATACCGTTTGGTGATGTCCGGGCGATTATCGATCCGGAAGATACAAATTAAGTGGGAACTATTAAAACACGGTAGATAGGATTATGAAGGTTCAACAATCAATATCGATAGCACAGCGTCAGCAGCCGGTAAATCTACTGGATGTTGTTCAACGAGGGAAAGCCCAGTCGGGAAATATTGAACGGGGTATATCGTTTAAGGATATGTTCTCCCGGGAATTGGCGAACAACCGGAAACTTGTGTTTTCCAAACATGCCGAACAGCGGTTATTTTCCCGTGGTATATCTCTCTCTGACGATATGATACATCGTATTGCTGATGCTGTAGATCAGGCAAATATAAAAGGTTCGCGGCAGACATTGATTCTCACCGATGATTCTGCGCTGGTCGTATCGGTAAAGAACCGGACAGTCATTACTGCTTTCGATAAAAATAACCTTCGAGAGGGAGTGGTCACCTCGATTGATTCAGCGGTGATACTTTAACGTGGAAAATGAGAAATGAATATACAGCGAAATAATAACAACCATGACAGAAGGCCGGACTTCATTATGATGGAGAGGCTTATCTGTGAACGTATGGAGGAAACTACATCATGATGGCGTCATTGTATGCAGGTGTATCTGGTCTGAAAAACCACCAGGTGAAAATGAATGTGATAGGTAACAATATCGCAAACATCAACACTATTGGTTTTCAGGCGAGTCGTGTAAATTTTCAGGAAGCATTGGTACAGACATTCCGTGGAGCCGGCAGGCCATCGTCAGTGAGTGGTGGTACCAACCCGGTACAGCTTGGTTTGGGAATGGAAGTCGGTGCGATTGATACCTTGTTCAAACAGGGTGGTTTGGAAACAACAGGACAAATCACCGACCTTGCTATTCAGGGTTCGGGATTCTTTGTCCTTGGTGATGCGAATGATAACAAATTTTACACTCGTGCCGGGGCGTTTGGGTTTGATGCAGATGCAACCCTCGTGGACCCGGCAACCGGGTTGTACGTATTGGGGAAAATGGCTGATTCTTCAGGGGAAATTCCTGCATTGGCAACAACCGGGAAGATAACCCTGCCGTTTGGTCAACAGGACCCGGCGCGTGCAACGGAAACAGTGTGGCTGTCCAATAACCTTGATGCCTCGGCTACGGATGCCGTTGCAAGACTTTCCGATCCGGACGGCTCGAGTGTTATTCTCGTTTCGGGAACGGCTGTTGATGGAGTTGGGGGCACGCACTCTGTACGGATTACCGGGAATCAGGCAACCAATGATTCTTTCACCAGCTCAACCTCGGGGTTATCCGGGAACCAAACCCTGGGAAGCCTGGCAACACCGGTGACGGATTTCTCTGATTTTACCATTACTGTTGATGGTACGAATACTGAAACAATCTCAGGTCTTTCTGCGGATACCACAATTGATGAGCTCATCTCGGCGATTAACCAAACTGACGGTATTACCGCGCGTTTGACAACAGCCGGTGCCATAGAAATTGTTCGTGATCGTGCAGGTGCCAGCACTTCGTATAACTTCGTATCTTCGAATGCAACAGCCGGTGATGTACTGAATGTCATCTTCGGGGTTGCTGACGGCAGCCAGATGCAGTCAAGTGGTGGTACGGCAACAACGCTTGTCGCTGTTGATACCTTTACTCCCGATGTCGGCACCGGTTCAGCAGCCGGTCCGGTAGTAACTAATCTTGACCTCGTGTTTGATGAAAACACCGGTATCGTTACCGGGCTCAGTGGACTTGGCGGTGGTGGAGTACAGATTTCAGCCGGTGCTTCCGGTATTACTTCTACCGGCGCCGATACACTGGATATTGTGACCGAATCGACTGTTCATACGACGTCAATTAGTGTCTTTGATTCTCAGGGTGGAAAGCATACGATTTCGATACAATTTTTCAAATCTATTATCCCCAACCGCTGGGAATGGAAAGTTTCCACTCTTGGAAATGAGATTATCAATTCCGGCGGTAACGGGTATGTACAGTTCAACGGTGATGGTTCCCTGAGTGCGTTTGAATATAACGGGAGCGCTGACACACTTACCATTGATCCGAATAATGGTGCCGACAGCATGCGTATTTCATTCAATGCCGGAACAGCGCTTAACTTTGATGGTCTGACCGGTTTTGCATCCGGGCAGCACACGGCATCGCTGGTTCGACAGGATGGCTATGGTGTCGGTATTCTGCAGAAGATAGCCATTGATAAAGCTGGAAATATATCGGGTATCTTTACCAATGGTGTGACCCGTTTGCTGGCTCAAATTGTGCTGGCGGACTTCTTCAATGAAGCCGGGTTGCGGAAAGCCGGAAAATCCATGTACCAGGAATCGGCAAACTCCGGGAATGCAGTTGAGGGCACAGCAGGGAATACAGTGTCTGGTGAGATATTCTCAGGTGCGCTCGAATCTTCATCGGTGGATGTAGCTGAAGAGTTTACCAGCATGATTACCGCTCAACGTGGATTCCAGGCTAATGCAAGGATTATTACAACATCGGACAGTATGCTCGATGAATTGGTAAATATTAAACGATAGAGGTAAGAAAATAACAACTCAGGTTTCGAAGCACCTTCATACAGAACAGCGGTACTCAAAATAATTTTGGGTACCGCCCGGGTATAACGGGAGAATGATATGGCAAACGATGAAGAAAAAACCACTGTTGAGACCAACGACTCCGGTGGAAATGATGGTGATAAGGCAAAGAAGTCCGGTGGTTCCAAAAAACTTATCCTGTTCGGCGGCATTGGTGTTGTCGCTGTAATTATTGGAATTGCTCTGGCATTATTTGTACTGCGTCCTATGATGGCTGGTTCGGGTGAGGGGGGAGATACAACTTCCGAAGTGTCATCCGCCGATCACGGTAAGGACAGCGCTAAGGCTGAAAAAGCGAAGAAAGAGAAAAAGAAAAAAGAGAAGAAAAAACGTGGTGGGGAAGGTGAGGGTGAAAGCCTTATCTGTACCATTAAAGATATTGTTATCAATCCGGCAGGGACCGGTGGTTCGCGTTTTCTCTCTGTTTCGTTTGGCTTCGAGTTGGATTCTCCGGAAGCAAAGGCGGAATTTGAAGCACGGGAACCGGCTATTCGTGATGCCCTGATAACGATTCTTTCATCAAAGACAGTTGCCCAGTTGACGGATGTCAAGCAGAAGGAAATCATGCGGTATCAGATAAAAAGGCGTGTTGAAAAACTGCTGGATTCCGAAGAGCTGGCAGGAGTCTATTACACTGATTTTGTATTGCAGTAGAGGTATATAGTGGCGGCGAAGATTCTTTCCCAGGATGAAATTGATGCCCTGTTAACAACGGTATCTGCCGGAGAACAGGAGCAGGAGGAACAGCAATACGAGGATGACAGGTTGCGGTCTGTCATTGCGTATGACTTCAAACATCCGAATCGTGTTTCCAAGGACCAGATTCGTACCCTGGAGAATTTGCATGATAATTTAGCCGGGCATTTTGGTTCATCGTTATCGACTATTATGCGTATGATTGTCGATATTGACCTTGTCTCGGTCGATCAGATTACCTATTCCGAATTTATCATGTCCCTGGTAACGCCGTCATGTACTTATACCTTTAGTGCGGAACCGCTCGATGCGGTTTGTTTGGTTGATTTCAACCCCACCCTTACGTTTGCATTTATCGACCGTATGTTTGGCGGTAACGGAAAGATTCTTGAAACCGAGCGGGAGCTGACCCCCATTGAACGAACGGTTATGGGACGGCTGTCTCAACGGCTGTATACCGATCTTGAGGAATCGTGGGAAAATATTACCAAGATAAATATTGAACAAAAAAGCTTTGAAACAAACCCGCAGTTTATCCAGATAGTACCTCCCGGTGAAACGGTAGTTGTGATATCGTTCCAGATAAAACTATTTCAATCAACCGGGTTATTAACCATTTGCTATCCGTATGTCTCCCTGGAACCGATAATCTCGAAACTGTCAGCGCAGAACTGGATCGATGCTACAAAGAAGAAGAATCTTGAAATTGATCGGGAAACAAACCTTGAAAATCTGAAGCATGTTAATGTTGAGGTAAGTGCCAATCTTCTGGATACGTCAATAAAGATGAGAGATTTCCTTCAACTCAAGGTTGGAGATGTTGTCCCCTCTGAGAAGAAAATTAACTTACCTGTCGATGTGTATATCAATAAAAGGAAAAAATTTCTGGCACGACCCGGCTTATCCGGAAAAAAACGTGCCATTCAAGTAGTGGAAATAATAGAAAATCCTTTAGAGGCGAGTAAATAATATGGCAGAAGAGCAAAACAAAGAAAATCAGCCGGAAGTTCAGGATACCGGAAATGCTGATGTTTCTGCTCCTGCGGCGGATGAAGCTGCTGCAGACAATGCGGAAGCTGCCGAAAGTCCACCGGCAGAGGATGCCGCGGGACCACCGGAATCAGGTGAAGACAGCAAAGACGCACCACCGGCGGATGACTTTAAGGTTGTCAATGAGAGTGATGTCTCGGAAGAGGATGCCGAGGCGGCCATGATGGCAATGCTCGAGGATTTGCCCCCGGAAGAAAAAACAATTACCCCTGATGATATTGATTTTGGGGCGCAGTCCGTATCCCGTGCGGAGTTTCAGCATCTCTCAGAACCTGCCGGCAAGCAGGAACCACGTAATATTGATATCCTGATGGATGTCAACCTGCCGGTTTCTATCGAACTGGGCAGAACAAAGATGTCTATATCTGATATTCTTGGTTTGGGTCCGGGTTCGGTTGTTGAGCTCAACAAACTGGCTGGTGAGCCGGTTGATGTGTTGGTGAATTATAAAATTGTCGCCAAGGGTGAAGTGGTTGTTGTCGATGAAAACTTCGGTGTGCGTATTACTCAATTGATGACACCGGAAGAAAGGTTGAAACTGCTCAGTGATGACAACTAAACTGCAAAGAAGAAATATCATCATGGTCGTGGTGATAATAGGACTGGCAATAACCGGTCTGTTGGTAATCAATACTGATACGGTTACGGCTGACAGGATAGGAACTTCCGTCACGGATAACAATTCGGAATCACTGCATGATGTCCCGACACTGGGAACGTCGATGACAGTCTTGCCATCATTGCTTCGTCTGTTCAGCGCTTTGATTATCGTGATAGGCTGTATTTACGGTGGCATTTACCTGTTGAAACGGGTGATGAATCGTCGGTTTCATGGCAATGGCAGTTTTCATGCCCTGGAGGTGCTGGAAACAACGCATATCGGTCCGAAAAAAATGGTTTCACTGGTGCGGGTAGGTAACAAAGCGGTGTTGGTTGGGATGACCGAAACAACAATATCACCCCTGGCGGAACTTGATACCGAGCAGACACATGAAATACTTTCACAGCAACAAGCGACAATACCGGAACATGATTTTAAGAAAGTATTGAAATCTGCAACCGGCAGGTTTCGTACTGTTCGTCTGAAACGACATCAGGCAGCATTGGATACATAACAGGAAAAAGAGAACGTACCTGCAACAGGATGTTGCAAAACGTGTGATATGGATGTCACACGTCAAAAAGAAATATAGGACATGAACAAAAAAGCCCTGATAATTATTTTCGCTGCAATCGCAGTGGTGCTTTGCTCGGCGAATCTATCTGCTCAGACATTGCCGAAAGTGTCGTTGCAGGTAGGGCAGTCCGACAACCCCTCTGATCTCTCCACCACCCTTCAGATTGTTATTCTTCTTACTGTGCTGGCATTGGCGCCGTCAATACTCATCATGGTGACATCGTTTATCCGGTTTGTGGTTGTAATGTCATTTTTACGCAATGCGATTGGTATCCAGCAAATGCCTCCCAGCCAACTGCTTATCGGGTTGGCATTGATATTGACTTTCTTTGTCATGGCGCCTGTTATCAATCAATCATATTCCGAGGGAATAAAACCATACCTTGATAAACAAATCGATTCCGATGAAGCGTATGATAAAGCAATAGGACCGTTTCGTAAATTCATGCTGGCGCAAACCCGCGAGAAAGACCTCGCGTTGTTTGTCAATATTGCAAAACTGGACCAGCCGGACAACGAGGAAGATATTCCGCTCCATGTGCTGGTGCCGGGGTTTGTTATCTCGGAACTGCGGACTGCTTTTCAGATTGCGTTTGTGCTGTTTGTACCTTTCCTGGTAATAGATATGGTCGTGGCATCGGTACTGATGTCAATGGGTATGATGATGCTGCCGCCGGTTATTGTTTCTTTGCCGTTTAAGATATTGCTGTTTGTTCTTGTTGATGGCTGGTATTTGCTGGTGAAGTCACTGGTCGAATCATTTCATATGTGAGGATTGAGTAGGTATGACACCACAAATGGTTGTTGCAATTGGCAGGGAAGCTTTATCGGTTACTATCATGGTTGCCGGTCCAATGCTTTTGTTTGCCCTGATTGTCGGATTGGCTATTTCCATTTTTCAAGCCATTACCCAAATAAATGAAATGACGTTAACTTTTGTCCCGAAAATCCTGGCAATCGCTCTGGCACTGCTCGTTTTCTTACCATGGATGATCAATTTATTAACAGACTTCGCCTACCACATGTTCGAGCTGATTCCCACGCTGGCAGGGTGAAAACGGACACCTTCGGTGTCCTCAGCACTTTTTTCCAACACAACTGGTAAGTTTTTCCGCAGTCACTATATAACAACTGCTTAAAATAATTTACCGGAATTGTATCGCATTGATATTCAATACGATACAGGCTCAACTCCTCATGTTTCAGTTCGGCACATCATTTGAATAAGTATTATGTCGATTAACCAGAAGTGTGGGAAAAAAGATTTGTTTGATTTTGTACAATATGGCTCTGAGACTATTCAAGTCTTTCTGTTAATCCTGTTGCGGATAACGGGATTGTTTCTCATGGCTCCTGTTTTCAGCAGTAAGTCTTCACCTGTCCCGATACGGGTAGGGCTGGTAATTCTTATGTCTATAATCCTGGTTTCGGTCCTTAATCAACCCGAATTGCCGTTGGTGGAATCTATCTGGCAGCTTGTCGGAATGGCGGCAAAAGAGCTGCTGGTCGGGGTGGTTATCGGGCTGATGTTTCGCCTTCTATTTATGGGGGTAAAAACCGGCGGAGCAATTCTTGGGTATCAGATCGGGTTTGCGATGGTGAGTGTGCCTGATGTTGATTCTGCGGACCAGGTATCAATTATTGCCCGTTTTTGGTTTTTACTTGCCACCTTGATTTTCCTTTCGATAAACGGGCATCACCTTGTAATCACTGCTCTGGCTGACAGTTTTCAGGCTATTCCTCCCGGTATGGTAACAATGCCGTCATCGGTTGGTGAGCTTATCATCAAGTACACCGGGTATGTCTTTGTTATTGCCGTAAAAGTTGCCGCTCCGGTGATGGTCACTCTCTTTTTGACGGATGTCTCTCTGGGCATAATCGCCAAGATGATGCCAACCATGAATGTGTTCTTTGTCGGTTTTCCCATAAAAATCGGGGTGGGACTGGTCGTATTGGCAATGTCATTACCACTGTTCTCATACATCCTGGGAAAATCTCTCCATGTACTGGACAATGAACTCCGGGTGCTGTTTGCCGTTTGGGGTGAGGTGTAAGGATAAATGGCGGATCAGGATTTTCAAGAACGGACAGAGAAAGCGACATCGCGGCGACGGGAAAAAGCCCGTGAGCGCGGACAGGTCGCAAAATCAATGGAGCTCAATTCAGCAGCAGTTATCGGGCTTGGCTTTTTAACGCTGTTTATGTTCGGTCCTTACTTCGCCTCTCAGATGCAGTCGCTGGTCCGATACACGATGGCAAATGCACCAATGCTGGCATTGGCGGATCAGTCTCATTACAAGCTGTTTACCGATAATATCATCAAGTTTTTTATCATTGTCGGACCGCTCTTTCTTGTTTTGGCTCTGGTCGCGTTTGGTATCAATGTCGCCCAGATTGGGTTTCGTATTACCCCCAAGGCGATGGAACTGAAACTGGAGAAACTGAATGTTGTCAGTGGTCTGAAGCGGCTGCTTTCTCTGCGCTCACTGGTTATGCTGGTTCGGGATGTTCTGAAGCTGACGGTTATTGGTTTTGTCGCATACAAGGCGATTGCCAGTGAATTTGCAGGCTTTTTCAAGTTATCCGATATGACTGTCTCACAGGTAGCAACAACGATGGGAGAACTGGCGCTTCTGCTGGCGTTGAAAGTGGCTGGGGTCATTTTAGTTATAGCGATTCTTGATTATCTCTACCAGAAATTTGAATTCGAAAAATCAATTCGGATGAGCCGGCAGGAACTCAAGGATGAGAACAAGGAAACGGAAGGCTCACCGCAGATAAAATCGCGTATCCGTCAGGTGCAGTTACAAATGGCGCGTTCACGGATGATGCAGGCGGTTCCCCTGGCGGATGTGGTGGTTACCAACCCGACTCATCTGGCAGTAGCACTCAAGTATGACCCGGATAAATCCGAAGCTCCGTTTGTGGTTGCCAAGGGACAAAGAAAGATTGCTGAACAAATCAAGGCGGTTGCCAGGGAACATGATATCCCGATAGTCGAGAATAAACCTCTCGCCCAGGCATTATTCAAGATGTGTGATATTGGTCAGGTGGTGCCGGCGAACCTGTACCGGGTTGTCGCTGAGGTTCTTGCCTATGTCTATCGCTTAAAAGGAAAGGTGATGAACTGATATGGCAGCAGCACCGGGACAAAAACAAGCCAGTCTCATTGAGCTGATTACCTCCCGTTCAGACATTGCTCTGGCGTTCGGAGTTGTGGGTATTATCGGCGTATTGGTAATTCCCATTCCGACAATGCTGCTGGATTTTGCCCTGGCGTTTAATATCACCTTTTCACTGGTCGTACTGCTGACCACGTTGTATGTCACACGTCCCCTTGACCTTTCGGTATTCCCCGGAATGCTGCTCATGGTCACCCTGATGCGGTTAGCACTCAATGTTGCCTCGACCCGTTTGATTCTCGGTCAGGCGTATGCCGGTGAGGTTATCAATTCGTTTGGTGATTTCGTCGTGCAGGGTAACTACGTGGTCGGGTTTATCGTGTTTGTCATATTGGTTATTATTCAATTTGTCGTTATTACCAAAGGTGCAGGGCGTATTTCCGAGGTTGCGGCACGGTTTACCCTCGATGCCATGCCCGGTAAACAAATGGCTATCGATGCCGATTTGAATGCCGGTATTATCTCGGAACAGGAAGCCAAGCAACGCCGACAGGATATAGCACGGGAAGCAGATTTTTATGGCGCTATGGATGGTGCCTCGAAGTTCGTGCGCGGTGATGCCATTGCCGGTATTCTCATCACATTGATAAATATCATCGGTGGGTTTGTCATAGGTATTGCTATCAACAATATGACCATCACCGAAGCAATGCGCACGTATTCGCTGCTTTCCATCGGTGATGGTTTGGTGACTCAAATTCCTGCCCTGTTAGTTTCAACTGCATCGGGTGTTATTGTGACTCGCGCCGCCGCAACGGAAAATATGGGGCGTGATTTGACCAAGCAGCTTACCAACCAGCCCCGTGCTATCATGGTTGCTGCAGTGGTCCTGTTCATTTTCAGTTTCCTGCCGGGTATGCCGACATTCACCTTCATGACCCTTGGGGTTATTGCCGGTGGAATCGGATACATGACCCGTGAAGTGCAGAATAAGAAGATACGGGAAGCACGGGAAGCGGAACTCAAGAAAGCAGCACAAAGCCAGGTTACGGAGGAGCGGACGGAAGACCTGATCAAGGTTGATACCCTCGGTCTGGAAATCGGGTATGGCCTTATCCCGCTGGTCGATCCCAAGCAGAACGGGGATTTGTTGAACCGTATCTCCACAATACGCAAGCAGCTTGCCGGTGAACTCGGTATCATGGTTCCTCCGATACGTATTCGGGACAATATCCGGTTAAAACCGAATGAATATCAGATAAAAGTTAAAGGCATCAGGGTTGATGGCTATGAATTGATGATAGATAGGGTGTTAGCTATCAATCCGGGTTTTGTTGAAGAAGAGCTCGATGGGTTCAAGACCAAGGATCCGGCATTCGGATTATCAGCCACCTGGATATTGCCGAATCTTCGTGAAGTTGCCGAAGCGAAGAAGTTTACCGTTGTAGAACCTTCAGCAGTGCTGGCAACACATTTAACAGAAATCATCCGTCGTTCGGCAGCGGAAATTCTTACCCGGCAGGATGTCCAGCATCTTGTTGATACTCTCAAAGAAGATTCCCCGGCATTGGTTGATTCCGTGATACCGGAGATTGTTCCTCTGGGGTTGTTGCAAAAAGTATTACAGACTCTCTTGCGGGAACGTATTCCTATCCGAGACCTGGGTGGTATTCTCGAAACTGTTTCTGACTATGCGACTATCACCAAGGAAGCCGATGTGCTTGCGGAATATGCCCGTATGGGGTTGAAACGGCAGATAACGGAACTCTATCGAGAGCAGGATGGCAAAATACATGTCTTTACTCTCGACCCGGCCGTAGAGCAGTCTCTCGCCGAATCGGTACAGAATACCAAGCAGGGTTTAATGCTGACTATCGATCCTGCGATGGCGGAAACATTATTGAAAAAAATCGGAGAACAGGTAGAAGCGATGCAAAACAATGGCTTCATACCTGTGTGTCTCTGTTCCCCGAATATCCGACTGGCATTGCGTCGGTTAGTTGAAGCAAAATACCCCGGTATGGCAGTGGTCTCGTACAACGAGATTGTCCCTGATGTGGAAGTCATTTCAACCGGGATGGTGAGGTTACAGGATGATAATTAAATCGTTTATAGCAGAATCAAGTGCCGCCGCTTTGAAACGGGTGCGCGAAGAAATGGGCGGAGATGCCATTGTTTTGAAGACCCGGCAGATTACCGGTCGTGGCAGAACATCGAAAGTCGAAGTTACGGCTTGTATCGAAAGTCCGACAATAGCCCAGGCATCGGCAATTATCGATTCACCGGCAACAGAATCTTCCCCGGTAGTTCCCTCGGTAACGGAAACATCGGAAACAGACTTGTTGGCTGAAAGCCCGACACCATCTGAGATGCAGTTGATGGACAGTGAAGGCAATCACGAACCGTCAACAGTAAACCAATCCCGTATCATCGATACAAAATTGCGTCCCGAAGAAGAGCGTTTGGACCTTATTGAACAAAAACTGGATAGCTTGTTACAACTGACATCCAGACTTCGGCTACATACCACGTTACCTGATTATATGAATGACATTGCCAATGCACTTCGGACATCAGATATCCCCGAATCATTGATTCAGGATTTGATTACAAGTGATGATGACACCATCAACAATTCACCGGAAGACTATGCTATACACGCTCGCAACACCTTGGCGGAACAGTTGGCATCGCTGGTCTGTGACGGTATCACCCTACAAAAGGGAGACAGTGTTGTCTTTGTCGGTCCGGCTGGAGCAGGGAAAACCTCCGTGATGGGAAAACTGGCTGCTCAATTGGTATCGGAACAAAAACAAAAAGTAACCCTTGCCGGGTTGGATTATCAGAAAGTGGCTGCCTACGAAGAACTGGCGGTATATGCTGATTTACTGGATATCGAACTCAATTCTTTACAGGACAAAAAGTCAGGCGTCAAGTTTGAAGCAGATGCTATTACGCTGGTTGATACCCCGGCAATGCCTGCCGACATACAAAAACAACAATCATTCATAGAAGCAGTTACGAAACTGGGAGCAACGCATCGTGTGGTAGTGTTCTCGGCTCTGACCCGGTCATCGGATATTGTCCACTTTGCAGAGATGTACAAGCAGGTTCAACCAACCCAGATAGTGATGAGCATGTTTGACCAAACGGGTGCGTATGGCTCTGCTGTTACTGCCGCAAAAGAACTGAATATTCCTATTGCATACATAAGTGATACGCCCGGTGGGATTGGCACATTGAAACCGGTGGACCTCGCAGTATTGACACCGGCGTTGTTGAACATGAAGAGGGAGCCCCATGAACAGGCTTAACCTGGTACAACATCGTTCCATGACACCGCAACTGGTATCGGTCATTTCCGGTAAAGGCGGGGTAGGCAAATCAGTCATCGCCTACAACCTTGCGGAACGATTGGTAACTGCCGGTGCCCGGGTTCTGCTGGTTGATACTGACTTCACCACCGGTAATCTCCATTTACTGGCGAACTGTGCCTGTGATGCCGGTATCGGCGCATATCTTTCCGGTCAGCTTGGTCTGCGTGAAACTGTCATGGAGCTGCAACCTCGCTTTGCCCTGCTGCCGTCACCTGTGACCCTGTCCAGTGAGGACATGATAAATACGAAATCTGTCGGGTCGGCTATGAAACGTCTCCGGGCAGATGCTGCTGAATATGATTTTGTCATTATTGATAACAGTTCGGGTGTGCATGAAACAACAGATATTGTCGCTCATGCTTCCGATATAAATCTCATTGTTATCGTTCCGGAAATCACCTCGATTGCCGATGGGTACGGGCTTTATAAGCATCTGTTGCAGGTAAATAAGAACATCCGCTGCCGGTTATTGATAAATCGAATCGCTGATGATAATGAAATAAAGTTTATTTCCCTGAAATTCAGTGCCGTGACTGAGCGGTTTCTTGCCCGACCGATTACCTGTATCGGGATTATTCCGGAAGATGACACTATCCGTAAAGCTGTTGCCGGACAAGCGACTATAGCTTCGGTATCTCCGCTTGCCCCCTCTATAACAGCGTTAACCCGGCTGGCTAATGAACTACTACAGGGCAGGGGTGGGATACCACAGCTCATAATTAATAGAGAAAATACAATAAATAACCAACCGGCGAGAGCCGATATAAGAGGATAACAGACATATGGTTACCAAAACTGTACAAGTCGGTCCGAAAAAAACGGGTAAAAAGCCTGTACGAGTGAGTGTCAGCAAAGCTGTTCCGCCGACAAACGGAACAACACAACGACGCACAAGAAAGTGGGATGTCACTCAACGTGACTGGGCGCTTTACCATAAACATAAAACACCGGAACTCCGGAAGCGGTTGCTTGACAAATATGTTCCGCTGGTTCGGAATGTCGCTTCAAGAATGGCGATGGGGTTTCCCCGTTCAGTGGAACTGCCGGATCTGGTCAATACAGGTGTCATTGGTTTGATAGAAGCATTCAAAAACTTTGACCCGTCTCGTGGTGTCAAGTTTGAGACCTATGCCGTACCACGTATCCGAGGTGCTATCCTTGATGAATTGCGGGCGCTTGACTGGGTTCCGCGTTCAACCCGTGCCAAGTCGCGGGAAATTGATCGGGCGCTTACCAGCCTTGAGAATACACTGGGACGTCCGCCGAAACATGATGAACTGGCGTCGCATATGCAAATAAGTGAACGGGAACTTAACCTGACTTTGGATGATGTCTCCTGCACGCAGATTCTGTCGCTTGATGAAGTGATCTATCGAGAGGATGACAACAGACAAGTGCCGCGTATTGAAACAATAGTTGATAAATCATCCAACAATATCCTGGGTGAGATAGAAAAAGATGAGCTGCGGAGCTTTCTGGAAGTTGCGCTGGATAAATTAACGAAACAGGAGAAGCTCGTTATTGCGCTGTATTACTATGAAGAGCTGACCCTGAAGGAAATCGGTGAGGTGATGCATATCTCCGAATCACGCGTATCGCAAATTCATACTCGGGCGGTTATCAAGCTGCGGGGCATGGTTCGTGAGCAATTTGCACTAACGGGATAGTGCCATATTCCCGGTAAGGAGTATTTGACATGAACGATCGAATTGAGACAGTGGATAACCTGCCCACACTGCCCCAAAACACGAGATTGGTTCAGGTTGACAAGTCCAAAAAGGAAAAACAAGAGCCATTTGATAAAACGCTGAAGAAGAAGCTCAAAAAGAAAAAGCACGATGATGATGACAGCGAACAGAACGAACAGGTGGACATTGTTTCAATCGGTCAGAATACTCCTGATGATACCAGTAATGATGATACGCAGCCGGAAACGGTTATGGATGTAGATGAAGATTCTGAGAATGAAACGGACAATAATGGAGAGAGTCAGTCCGATTCAAAGCATATTGATTTGCAAGCATAGCTCATGGAGGATTGGTAAACATGGATATATCACAGGATATGTTGATTAATGTTGGATTGGACATGATAGGTTTTCTTGCTGCCGGGGGATTGCTTTTGGTAATCTACTCGATGTTTCAACGCCGGAATCATCAACCGGTACGGCAACAGCAACAACAGACACCAGTACTATCAACTACGTCCAGCTCAACAGTTTCAGCACCTTCCCCTGTTCGTTCACAAATGGAGTTTGTTCGTTTTGGGGAACCGCAATCGGTCAGTCGACAAGGAAAAGATATCTCGGATAACCAATCCGAAGGTTGGAGCAAGCGGGCATCGGTGATAAAAACCGCCCGCAATATGATAACAGCGGGGGCATCGGTTGAAGATGTACGAGCCGCGCTGCCTCTTTCAGATGCTGAATTGGCTGTGCTCATGAGAAAGGCAAAGTAAACAACAGAGGAGATAAACATGGTAACAGACAGCCCGTTCTTTCTAACAAATGTAGAGTGCCCGATTTGCAAAACGGTCAACGAATTTGAAACCGTCCGGATGGGGGCGTATATCGAAGAGGGTCGGGATACGGACTTTTGTCCACAAGATATCAAGTGGCGTTTTCCAAAATACCAGTCATATAACCCACTGGTGTTTTTCGTGGCGACCTGCAGCAACTGTTTTTATTCTCGCGAGTTTACCAGTTCTTTCAAGGATTGGAAACGTGATAACAATTTCCGGATGTACCGTCTGAAAGTTGTCAAAGAGAAGCATCTCGATCAGTTGGCAACAGCGGATTCGGTTATCAAGCGTCTGGGAGAAGCTATTGATATCTCCCGGTATCCGAATGAATCCGCCTTGTTGAAACTGCACCTTGCCGTTTTTGATGAGCTTTTGTGTGATCATTACAATAAACTCGATCTCGGAAGGTTTTACCTTCGCATTGGATGGGTTTTTCGCGGGCTGGAAAAAAGTGATAACCCTCATGTGATACGGATGCGTGGGCTAATCATGGATATGGAATCGAAACATCATAACCTCGTTTCGACAATCAGCCATACGCAGGATACGGCAAAGGAATTCAGTGAATATGTGAAGGATCATTTTGAGACCCTGGAACAATCTGGTGACCTTTCTCCCGATAGAGTGCCGTTCCGTGAACAAATGGAAACAACCGCAAATGAAATAGCAACATTGCAGGGGCAGGTATCCGAGAAGCTGGACACTCTTGAACATCAGCTCCAGGAGTACAAACTCGCCAGCCTGGGTGGAAATGAAAACGAGAGTGGCTCACGGTTCGGACAGTATTCATCCATTCAGGAATTTTTGCTGGAACTTCAGCAGGCATGGGATGGAATCGTGACCAACGAGCGGGAAGCGCTCGAAAAAGCAGCGTATTATTATAAGGCAGCGTATGTCGAGGGGCGCAATATTGCTCCAGGTAATCAGCAGATACAGGCCTCGTACTTGATTGCTGAATTGTCTCGTCGGGTTGGTGATTATGAAACGGCGCGTGAATATTTCAATAGCACAATAAAAAATGGTCAGGAGTTTATCTATCGTAACCGTAATGATAAAACTCGGACTGCCCTGGCTCGGAAGATTCTTGAGCTTGCGATTGAACAGGGAAAATCGAACATGGCGGAACTGAAAGCAGTGTAACCTCGAGTAGATAAACATGCAAACGATTGAACAAAAAAACCCGATTTCCTTAAAGCTGTGGGAACGCATACGGATTATTGTCGGTGAAGAAGGCTCCGAAGGATTCTATGTCGCCCGGATTGAGGATTTCTCGGGTGATAAAATTATTATCAGCAAGCCGGAACTCTCTGCTGGTGAGACCTTACTGCGGAATGATTGCGATTGCGAAGTACAGGTTACCCGTGATGATGCCGTGTATATGTTTCATACCCGGATACATCTTCATGTTGATGATACAGAACGACAGTACTGGTTGGATAATCCTGATAAGATTACAAGAATCCAGCGTCGCCAGTTTGTTCGTATCGACATGTGGCAGAAGATTCGCTATGCATGTGTAAAATCAGTACGCGATCCGCAACATACCTGTATCACTTCCCTGCAATGGCACGATACGGCATCGATTAATGTCAGTGGTGGGGGAATACTTATTAAGACGAACGGTGAGGTCCAGGTTGACGATCTGGTTATTATCAGAACCCCGCTCTTTGATGAAATCGGTATCCCGGATATCATTGCGGGTATTTGTCGACGCAGTTTTCAGGAGAATGGTGAGTGTGTCAGCGGTATTGAATTTCTCCTTGACGACCAGATAGATTCCTACCTCGGTTGCGATTGTGCCAGGCTTTTACCTGAAAGTATTTATCAATATTCCCTTCTGATGCAGAACAGGCTTGTTATTTACATTTTCCGTCAGCAATTGGAATTGCGAAAAAAAGGGTTGTTATGAAAACAGTCGTAGATAACATACACGAGGAAGAACATGAAGCTATTGATATTTCCCGGTTTGATTTATCCACGGTTGTCGGGCGGAAAGTAACGATTTACTCGAAACAGTTCAAAGGCAAACCGCTGGAAAGCCGTGTTATCGTTGCCGGCAACAATACTATTACCATTGACCGAAGCGGTGCTGCCGGTCTGGTAGATAGTTTGGTTCATAACCAGCAGGTAACAGTTAATCTTGAATATCGGGGCGAGCAGATTTCCATTGTCGGGACGTTAAAACGAACCGGTACTTCAGGATGCAAAATCATATTCGATGACAAAGTAGTTCCACTCAGCCGTCGCAGGTTTCCCCGGGTCTATGTATCACGACCGGTTCGCCTTGCAGCTTTACCGAGTCAATCTATTTCTCCAAAAGGGTTGTCCCGGTTACGTTGGATGGCAACATCGACAATAAACCTGTCCGGCGGTGGTACTCTTATTCGGTTCTCCAGTTACCTTGAACCGCCAACATACCTGTGTATGAGTATTGATTTAACTGAGATTCCCTTTCCCCGCCTTGTTGTCGGACAAGTTCGGCACTGCGCTTCCCTGGGGAGTGGCAGCGGGTATCATATCGGTATCAAGTTTATTCCACGTGAGGAACGTGTAAAACATCTTTCCAACGGGAGTATCAGAAGTCTTCCCATGAGTGTGTTTGAATACGATGAAGTACAACGTTGTCTGTTGTCAAAGCGATTATTGACATGGATTGAAAATAATAAAGAAAAAGAAACAAGGATGTAGCCATGAAAGACACATCGAAAATCCGGTTCGTATCCGATGTTGAAATTCCGGAGACAAACCTGCGAGCGAAAGCCCCATTTAAGATTAACAAGGAAAATAAACGTCGTTTTGTACGGCTGGAAATCCAGTCCCCAATGGGGATGCGGAATGTTAAAAACTCGGACGGCTCCATAAATACTTCCGAGAAAGGATATCCTATAACAGGTGAGATTCTCAATATCTCTGCCGGAGGGTTGTTGGTCGAGACTGAAAAACCATTATCCGAGCAGGATATTGTTGCCATGCAGTTCGGTTTGCAGGAAGTGGAAAAGCTGGATAATGTACTGGGACTGGTCAAACGGGTTGATAAGGATGAGGACATATTTCTGGTAGGTATAGAGTTCATTACTCTGGAAACACTGAAAGATTATCTCACCCAGGCTGAGCTGGACTTACTGAAAGATTCCTACGGTGATTTTCAGAACCGTGTGCAGGAAGTGTTGAGCAAATACTTGTATCGAAAGACCGCAAGCAGCCATGCGTAAGTACATAGTAACAGGAATTATTATCGGTTGTTTGTTTTGTCTGTTACCTGGTTTTGCAGAAGCACGACCGAATGGAAACAAAAAGATACTGGTGCATGTGCAAGCTCCCGATATTCCCTGGACCACTAATACTGTTGAGCCGACCCTTGTCAGGATGTTAAGTAGAACCGGCAACTTGGTTGTTTATCCTGTAACAGCAAGTACTACGTTTGGACCCCCGTTCCCACAACATTACTATAATGTTGATTCATTACTCAACTGGGGTATAGAGGCGGGAGGGCAGTATCTACTGGTGGTGGATATTGAACGAGAGGGATTGGAACGCCGGAAAAATTTCCACCTGCCGCTTGTTTTTCATAAATACCAAACGTATGGCGTCATTGAAGCGGAAATCAGGCTGCTTGATATTGAGCGGCGACGCTTTGTCCTGGCAGAGCCGCTGGTTGTTGAGCTCAAGGGTCCACGGGTATTTCAGGCAACAATGGATGATGATATCAATGACCCGGATTTGCATATCACTTCTCCGGAAAAGGTGAATTTCTTCAAAAAACTGGAGCGGAGATTTTGCGAGAAACTGGTTTCGCGAATGTCTCGTATTCTTCGTATCCGGGTGGAAAAGTAAGAATAATATAAAAAAACAGAGTTGAAATATGGGAACAGAAACAAATCCAAATGTAGCTCCGGAATTGGTTGACCAAGTCGAATTTCTCAACGGTGAGGTCAGGCTGCTCGCTATGAATCTTGCCATTTATTTGGCACGGGCAAAAAAAGAATCAGACCGGATTAACAAACTGGAGCCGGATTTTATTCGCTTGGTGAACGGAACAGTAAAAGTTGTGCAGGAACTCACCCGAATTATCCATGCCGCCCGGAATGAAGAATTACATGCACATGCTATGAAGGTTGAGCGGACCGGCTCGGATCCGATTGAAATGAAGCTTCAGAGTATTCTTGACCAATGTAATCGGATTATGGTGGCGTTGTCAACCACTCCTGAGAAAAGCGATGAAAACAAAGAAACGCCATAACCGGATAAAAGTTAATTGGTTGTTGTAAGTGACGATATAGATAGTAAGTAGTACAAATTCGGTCTTATAAAGGATAGGATAGTAACATAAATACTATACTGCAAACAGGCGACAGGGATTGTCGAAACTACTTTAAGGGAGTAGTGAACTATGATAAGTGAAAATATGGAACGTTTGAATCAGATGGCAAAAGAACGGGGACACCCGTTTAAGATTCTCATTGTTGATGATGAAGAATGGGTCGGTGAGGTATTTAGTGAGTTTTGTGATGTCACCAATGCTTTTGAAGTCGAACATGCCAGGTCGGGACTGGAAGCGGTTGAAAAGGTCCGTACCAACGAATATGATTTAGTCACCGTGGACCTGATTATGCCGGAAGTTTCGGGTTTGGAAGTTCTGAGCGCAATCAAAAAGATTTCCCCGAAAATACCAGTCATGGTTATCACAGGAAATGCCACAGACAGGCTGGTAAATGAATCAGGGTTGTTGGGAGCAAGCCGGGTGCTGTATAAACCGGTTGTATTTGAAGATTTTATCGAAGAATTGACTTCTACACTTAAATAGGAATCATGAAGTCTGTTTGTAAATGTTGACTGACGGTAAAAGGAAGGAGATGTGGGGTGAAAAATACCGTTTCTATTCTTGTTGTTGATGATGAAGAAATGATGCGAAACCTGCTTGAGAAGGTTCTTGCCCGTGAAGGGTATCAAATCGATACTGCCGGTAATGGTGAAGAAGCTCTGGAAGCGCTGAAAAAGCATACATACCATATTATTATATCTGATATGAAAATGCCCAAGATGAACGGGCTTGAATTACTGAAAATCGTAAAAAGTGAATATCCTCATATCGGCGTTATTATCATGACCGCGTATGGTGATACATATACGGTCAAGGATGCCTTACTGCTTGGAGCTGATGAATATATTACGAAACCGTTCAAAAGTCATGAAATCTCTCTTATTGTGGAGCGTGCGTACTGGCGTATATTGTCCGAAAATAACCAACAATCAACAAAATCGGGGTAACGTATGCCATTACGAACGCCCTCAAGTTCACGTTCAGCAATTACCCATCGCATTCGTGTTGTAATTACAAAAGATAATATGACAGCCAATCTGGCGTTTAGTGCCCCTGAGCCAAACCAGCCGGATGTTACTTTTGAAGATGTCAGGGAAGCTATTGAGCGGGCTGGGGTCGTGCATGGAATAGACTGGGAAATTGTCAAAAATGCAGTTGCCAACAAATTATATGATACTCCTATAAAGTTTGCTTTCGGTACACCACCTCGAAAAGGGCAGGATTCAAAATTCGAATACACATTCGAGATCGGGCAGCATCGTGCCCCGTCAGTTGATGAAAAAGGTCGTCTGGATTACCGGGCAACCAATTTCATTCAGAGTGTTGACGAGGGGACGGTGCTGGCACGCAAAATACCACCGACTGATGGTGTGCCCGGTATTGGTGTTGATGGCAAGGAAATACCTGCCCCGAAAGGAAGGAACTTCCCGTTTGTACATGGGCAGAATACCTATATCTCCGATGACGGCAATGAACTTATCGCCGGGGTTACCGGTGCAGTTGTTTTTTGCCGCGGGAAAATATCTGTTAATGATGTGGCGACTATTCCGGGTGATGTTGATATGAAAACCGGCAATATCAACTGTAATGGTTCTGTCAAAGTAAGAGGTGATGTACAAGCCGGATTCGTTCTGAATATTGGCGGTAACCTTGAGGTTATAGGATGTGCACAGGACTGTACGATTACTTGCAAAGGAAATATTCTTATTCATGGTGGTTGTTTTGGTGAAGGAAATGGTAAAATACATGCTGACGGTAATGTCACTATAAAATATGCTGAAGGGACTCATATTACAGCCGGGCACGATGTTATTGTCGGGGGAGAATTGTTGAATTGCCATGTTGTTGCCCAAAACAGTGTGCTCCTGCGTGGTCAACAGGGTATTATTTTAGGTGGGTATGTTTGTGCCGGTAAAGAAATAAACTGCCAGACTGCCGGTTCCAGTGCCGGGACAAAAACAACACTTGCTGTTATATATGATGCGGATATCCCGAAACAATATGAAATTATTACAGAAGAAATTGAACAATTAGAAGATAATGCTCTCAAGGTAAAAGAAACACTCATCAACTTTTACCGGCAGCCGGTAGGTAAACTCCTTCCCCCGGAACAGGAAGCAACTATTCAGAAGCTTGAAGAATTCAAGAAAAGCATTACCGAAGAGTTAGAACGTTTGAACGAGGAAAAGAACAGTTTGGAATCTCGTATAAGGGAATTTGAAAATTCAGGCATTATTGTACGAGGGGAACTTCATGGGGGCGTGGTGGCACAATTTGGTGAATTTTGTCATGAATTTATTGATTCCCGAAACAGTTGCAAAATTACCTTAGAAAATAATCAAATAGTCATTTCTGAATATAAGTAATTGTCAAACAGAGTCTTTCAAGCAGACGAATTGTGATACCCTCCATAATTTTCATATTATTTTATTTACTGCAATAATGTGTACTGTTTTACCCTTCTTTTATATGCTTTCCCCCAAAAAATCATAAATAAGAGCGTAATATTGTCTTGTTCGTATAATAATGGTTGACAGAATAATATCTCCATGTTATACTTAATTACAGTTTTGGATGATATGATGTCATAAACAGACTGGGTGAGGAGAATAATGAAACGTAGGGATGTTGCGGTTTGGGGTTTTTTCATTAATATAAATACATCGTACAAGTCGCTCCATTTTTAGTTCTTTCATATTGATTACATAAGTAAGTACACCTTTAGATCTACTTCTTGATAAATGTTCATACATGACTGGCTGTGGTGCTACGGCCGGGAAACGTGTATTAGGTATTCAGCTAATACACAATAATAGTTAGTGGAGGTTGTTATGGGTAAAGGACGATGGTTGGTGACGGTAGTTGTTGTACCACTGCTTCTCTCTTTTCTTGCCATACCTGTGTTATTGCAGGCTGGTGATGGCAATGAAAAGCAGTCTCACGTAGTTACTGGTGATCCTTTTTTAGCACCATCAGGTGATGAAGGGGGAAATGCAAATGTCTCGGAGGGGCTGGAGAATTTTATTCCACCACAGGATGACGAGAATAATATTGAAGTGTTGCCGATGCTTGGTAACAGCGCTGACAATCCCAGGGTTAATGTCATGCCGGGAAAAGGGGTCGGACGCGGTGCTCCCTATGCCTGGCCCGGTCATTCTCTGATAATTTGGGGGAATGTACACAATGGTACTCCACCATACACCTATACATGGGATTTTGGTGACGGGAGTGCCCCGGTTTCCGGTACGGTAAGTAATCCGAAGTACATTAATGTGACACATGCCTATGCTACCATTGGTGATAAGAATGCTGTACTCACAGTGACCGATGCGGATGGGAACTTCGATGTGGACACTGTTAAAATTCAAGTGCGTTCGTATGAAAGAGAAGTCGAAGTGAATGCTGCTATCGAGAATGGTTTGCGGTATTTGTACCTTCATCAGCAAGCCGATGGCAGGTGGGATTATAGCAGCTATGATGTGGCAGCTACGGCTCAGGCAGTCTTATGTTTTGAAAATCAAGGGTATATACCGACTGATGATTATGACAAGGATATTTATGCCGAATATGTAAAAGCCGGACTTGACTATATCACTGCTCATTTGGGGTCAGTGAGCATTGGTATGCAAGGTGCCGGTGATCCGGAAGAAGATGCCCCGGGGAATACTGATCACAATGGAATAGGAGTGTATCCTGCAGCATCACAACCAGTTTATACTGTTGGTATGGTTCTGATGGCAATGGTTAGCTCCAATGCTCCCAATATGGTGGCTCCCAATGGACCAGTTAATGTAGTTGGTCGTACATATTATGATATAGTTGTCGATATGGTTGACTGGTGTGCCTGGGCACAGAATGAACCTACCTCTTCATGTCGTCGAGGTGGGTGGAGATATAGTGCTAATTATGGTTCTTCAGATAATTCTGTTTCCCAGTGGCCCGCTATTGGACTGGAAGCAGCCGAGACCAACTGGGGTATTGAAGCACCACCCTTTGTCAAATCCGAATTATTATCCTGGATTAATACTTCACAATTGGGTGATGGTCGATTCTATTATATTTGTTGGAGGTGGGCTGCTGGACCGATGGCGGTTACTGGTGCCGGGGTATGTGAAATGGCGTATGTGGATATTCAATCATCTGAAGCCCGGTTTCAGAACTCTCTCTCGTATTTAGAAAATCACTTAAATTCAAGTAACGGATTCTATTATGCCATGTACTCAATTTCCAAAGGGTGTCGTATTGCTGACCCTCCGGTAAATGCCATGCCCGGAGGGTTAGACTGGTACGACTCATACTGCACCTATCTACTGGCAACCCAAAATGCTGATGGAAGCTGGCCTGTACATTATTGGGGACTTATGGATACCGAATGGGCGATACTTGTATTAGAGCAGAATGTTCATTTGAGTCCTGTTGCCGTTATTAATGCTCCTGATTCCGTAGCTCCGGGAGTTCCGTTTGATGTTGACGGTTCCGGTTCGTACCACCCTTCCTCTGACCGGGAAATTGTCGAGTGGTTATGGGATTTTGATAAGGATGATGGTGTTGACTGGGATAATCCTGATACGGATGTTGTTGCGTTTTCACATCCCGGCTATTCGTTACCCGACTCGGTCTTTGCCGATACCCATACTATTTCCCTGCGGGTTGCTGATGATGGTGGTCCTACGGGAGATACCTTGTTTGGCACAGCAGAGCACACAGTTATTGTCAGTCGTGTCAATCATGCTCCTATTGCAGATGCCGGTGGTCCATATTCCGGGAAGGTTGGAGACTTGATTTGTCTGGATGCCACCGGGTCTCATGATGATGATTCCGGTGACTATATCGCGGCTTACTTCTGGGATGTTGATGGTAATGGTTGTTTCCCGCCACCGTATGATACCTGTAATGACCCCATGGACTGCACAGATTCGGTTTGTTGCCGGGTGTGGAGTTATGAATATTCCGGCTATGTCGGGTTAGTTGTTCGGGATAAGTGGGGCGCTTATTCCGATGAAGCGTCTGCCTATGTGAAGATAGATATTTCATGGGTTGATGTTGGGGTAGAAGATGCCGACATTTCTTTCTCAGGTGGTGGCGCTATTGATGACACTATCACCGTTACTGCAGCGATTCATGCCGTTGCTGATGTAGATACGACATTGCCACCAGTACGGGTTCGTTTCTACGATGGTGACCCGAGCATTTCCGGTTGGACCCAGATTGGTAATGACCAGATTATTTACGATATGGATTCCGGTGATGTGGAGATTGTACAGGCACAGTTTGTCTGTGAGGATACCTCTACGCATGACATCTTTGTTGTTGTTGATCCCGATGATGAGTTGTCGGAGTTCGATGAACATAACAACGTGGCATCCAAAACATTTGAGTGCGCCGGTTGTGATGATGCTACCCTGATTATCGTACCTGACCCGATGTATATTTTCTATGCCAACAATGTTACTGACAAACGAGCATATATCTATTTCGGCGACTGGACCAATGGATACGAACCACATGATATTGTCGAAAACACTGTTCGGGTCAATGACTCTCTTGTACCCACCATGTTTGAGATTTTACCAACCGAACCACTTTTCCCGGGTGAAAATCTTCGTATCAGAATTGATATCAGACCGTTTCTCCTCGGCTATGGTTGGGTGTGGGATACTTCTTATGTCGCATACTCTGTGACCGGTAAATATACTGACAGCACGGAATTTGCCGCCTGCGGAACGTTCGAATTATTTGGTCATATTACCGGTGATGTAAATATGGATAATGAAGTAAATGTAACTGATATTGGGGTACTGGTTGACTTCCTGTTTAATGGTGGTCAACTGCCGGGTGATATCAGGGCTGCCGATGTAGATCATAACGGAATTGTCAATGTCGGTGACCTGTCCGAACTTATCGCAATTATCTTTATGTAGTCGCATGGCTATGCATATGTGATACAAGCGCTTGGAAGAAGAGGCTCGTTTGGTGTGAATGAGCCTCTTTTTGTATATCTCCGAATGAAAATCTCACAATGAAGATTTATAAACATCTGTGAAGATACCACTTTATTTTCGGGAACCTATTACAAATCATGTTGTTTCATGTTTTATGGATCGATAATAGATTAAATAAACCTATTAATTCTCATTTTGGAGGTACGGATGCGTACAATCACGACAGTGGTCGCTGCCTTGTTATTGGTAATAGCGGGGAGCTCTTTCATCAACGCCGGGAATGTTACGAAAACAGTAGAAACGGGGAGAAAGGCTACATTTACCGGTAAGCTTGTATGCCTTGGTTGCGACTTGAAAATGACCGAAGGCGCTCATGCTGAATGTAAAACATACGGTCACCGCCATGCCCTGAAAACCAGTGATGGCAAGTATATCAATTTCCTGGAAAATAAATATTCGGAAGTATTGCTGAATGGTGACGAGTACGGTAATAAAACTGTTACCGTGGAGGGTACTTATTATGCCAATGCCGATATGCTTGATGTCCATTCGTTTACTGTGGACGGAAAACAAAAAGGATGGTGCGGTAGCTGTAAGAAAATGGATAGCTGTCCGTATAAAAAATCCGGTTTAATGTAAATACTGGCCTCAGCAACAGGTCAACCATCATCAATACGATACGGTGTGATAGGTAATATTATATATGATTGTATCGGGGAGTACTACACAATTGTAGATTATAACCCGATACATGAGTATATCGATACGGGTAATGCCAAATTCGATAAGCTTTTCTCTTTATCATACCACAAGTCGAAAGCTCTGTTTATTAGAGCCTTCATATTCGGTTATGGTAGATAACATTATATAATAAACTAAGTCTATGAATTATTAATGAGAAATAGTGTGTACAATTATAAGAAAATGATATTCATCATAGTGATTACTTTCCTGTTAAGTCAAAATACATGCGTGAAGAGTGAAGAAAAGGAAACGAACATGCAACAGACAGATATCGCTGACTCCAAATATACCAATCACCTGATAAATGAAAACTCGCCATACCTGCTCTCTCATGCCCATAACCCGGTCAATTGGTATCCGTGGGGAGAAGAAGCACTCGCCAAAGCAAAAGCGGAGGATAAGCCGATTTTCCTGTCTATTGGGTATGCTGCCTGTCACTGGTGTCATGTGATGGAACGAGAATCATTTGAGAACGAAGAAATTGCTGCAATTCTCAACGAACATTTCATCAGTATTAAAGTCGACCGGGAACAACGCCCTGACCTTGATCATATCTATATGTCATTTACCACTGCTCTTACCGGTCGTGGTGGATGGCCCATGTCAGTTTTTCTCACTCCGGACTTGAAACCATTCTTTGCCGGAACTTATTTCCCCCCGGATGATCGCTATGGCCGCCCCGGTTTCAAACGGATACTGACCGAGATTGCAGCTACCTACCGGGATAATCGACAGGCTATCTATGAGTCATCGGATAAGATTTTTCAGGAAGTGAGTGGTTATCTTACTCGTCAGGCTGTTGCTCCCGGTAATCTTAATTCTGATGTTCTTGCAAAAAGCGCCAAAGCATTGATGAGCGGGTTTGATAAGGTACATGGCGGATTCGGCGATGCTCCCAAGTTTCC